>JANPCW010000559.1:0-7680 GCA_031431155.1 Janthinobacterium sp.
GCCGTGCGCGTGGCGCACCATGGCGATGACTTTGTCGTTCCACATTTGTCCGCCGTCGAGGAAACCGGTGGCAATGAAAAAGGTAGCGCACAGGCCCAGTTGCCGCAGCATCGGCAGCGCCACCTGGGCATTGTCGGCATACCCGTCGTCAAACGTGATGCAGGCGGCGCGCGCCGGCAAGCTGCCGCGCTCAAGCAGCCGAATCGCCTGCAGCAAGGGCATGACCCTGAAGTAGCGCTTGAGCAGGCGTAGCTGGCGGGCAAAGTGCGTTGCATCGACCTGGCCCGGAAACAGCGGGTCCGGCTGCGCCAGCACGCGGTGGTAAATTAGAATCGACAGGCGGGGGGCGGGAACCAGCCTCATGTCACGCCTTGAGGGGCGCCAGCGGGCCGCGCTTGCCGCCGGCCGGCTTGATCGGCGGCATCTCCGGAAGTGCGCCGGCAGCGAGCGCCTGCTCGACCATGACCCGGGTCGCCACCAGTGCCGCCATCAGGTAGTACGGCACATCGAAGTAAGCCAGGCTAAGGAACGCGCCGCCGACGAAAAACCCGATCAGACTGGTTTGAATCATGGTCGCTAGCCCGGCGGCCCAGCGCAAAGACTCAAGCGGCCCGGCATTGCGAATGATCCAGGTGCCGCAGCGCCAGCTCAGGAAGCCCAGAGCTAGATACAGTCCTAGTCCGACAAAGCCATGCTCGCCCAGTATCTGGAAATAGTTGCTGTGGGCCGCGTGCACATCCTCCGGAACCGGCGCGTAGGTCCAAAATACGGACGGTTCATATATTTCGAAGCCGCCGCCGAAGAAACGGTCCTTGGCCAGGTTATATGCCATGCGCCACGCATTGAGGCGGCCTTGGGACGAGGCGTCCGTTTCGTAATCGCCAATCGAGTCCATCCGAATGCTCCATTGCTCCGGCATGAACATGATCAACGGTGGGATGGCAAACGCCAGCAGGCAACTGAAGGTGGCCTTTCGCTGGCTTTTGAACCACATGAAAACCACCATTGCCGCAATCGCCACAAATGCACCGCGCGAATAGGAGCCCAGGGCGGCCAGGGCGCACAGCACGATAGAACCGGCCAGGCCGAAGCGTACCCACTTGTGCGCTGACTGTTGACGCAGGTAATACATCAGGGGAATTGTCATCACAAGCGCCAGCGCCAGCTCATTGTTGCCGGCGATGAAGGTGCCTTCCGGCCCCCACACGCGATCCGTGCCGCCCCCACGCAGCGTAAAAATACCGCCCTTGACGCCGTAATACCCAAGCGACGCCACCAATACCCAGATCAAGCGGTGCACGTCCTTGCGGCTCTTTATCAGCATCATGCAAACAAAAGTCATCCACATTATTTTCATCACCTTTGCCCACTGCTCGAGCGACGCCTCCACAAACAGCGCGAACGGCAGCGTGATGTTCATCCAGAGCACGAACCCGATCAGGGTAATCGTGACTGGCGTCATCGGCATGCTCTTTTCGAGTCGGCTTGCGATCAGGCAAAACGTCGTGACAACGGCGATGATGAACGCAAACGGAAAGTGGGTGGCAAAGCCCCATCCCTGGGTATGCGGGTTCATGACGCTGATCCACACCCACATCAGGACACCGTTGACGGGAGCCTTGAGAATAAGTGGCAAAGATGCAAAGACAATTAGAGTAACAAGCAGGTCGCGCATGGACGGTTCGCTTCATGGTTGCTTGCTGGATGGGCCTACTTGATCCCGATCAACGGTCTAATGGGCGCAATTGGTACACTCGCTCGTGTTGATCTGGCAATAATAGATCAGGCGAGGAACCCGTTTCTTGCGCGCGCGCATGGCAACCCAAGAAGGTGCAACCGTGGAGAGTGCATGATGAAGATCGCATCAAGTATTGTGGCAATGATTATTTTATCAACAACAAGCAACTTGCATGCGGCCAATTATTGTGGGGAACTGGAGAACGCATATGGACCGTTCGACTACACCGACAGTGAGAACCAGCCACAGTTGGCGCTGGTTGAAGTTGCTCACTTTACACCCAGCGTGGAGCACCTGACGAGAGGCAATACAGGAACCATAGGCGGGGATTTGGCTTATACATTGCGGGCTTTTCCGAATCATCATCGTGCATTAATGGCGATCGGAAAACTGGCAGTGCGGGAAAAGAAATTGCGTGCCGACGGCTCGCCTTACTCGGTCGACTGTTTTTTTGACCGTGCCATGCGTTTCAAACCGGAGGATGGGATAGTGCGCATGGTGTACGGCATCTACTTCTCTCAGTCAGGAAATTTGGGGAAAGCGATCGAGCAGCTCGATGAAGCGGTAAAGTTGGAGCCTGAAAATGCCAACATTAACTACAACATCGGTTTGTTGTATATGAAGAAGAAAAATTACGAGCTGGCAAGAACTTACGCAAAGAAAGCTTATACATTGGGGTTTCGGTTGCCGGGTCTAAAGAATATGCTTATTGCTGCGGGTCAATGGAATGACCCGCCGGCGAAGTGACATCACTAAGTGAAATCGCTCAATACGGCCAACCTTAGCGACATACAGGATCTGCAACGCGACCGCTTATATTTTAATACGCCTCCCAATTTCTAATAGTAAAACTGGAGCCTTCCTCGCGCCAGACCAATCCCTTGGTTCGCGAAGCTTGCGCGCGGCGTAGAACGTGAGCGGCTGGCTGCAGAATAGGCGCCGTGCCTCTGCCTGATTCTCGGACAACCAAATTTTAACCATGTCATTTACAGTGCGCGACAGCGATTCCGGCGCGAGACGCTTGAGCGACAAATGCTGCTGATACGCTCGGTTTTCGAGGGCGCCTTGAGCCTGCTTAACCCTTCGTTTTAGGTGACCTAAAAGGTTCCTTGGCTTCCACCAAAGCTCCTGCTTTACGTGCCAGGTAGCTTCCGCATGCACCAAGGTGCGTTTTTCTTCCCATTTGTATTTCACTGGATCGAGGTGAAACTTGAGCACCGCACCAATGAGCGAGTCGGTTCTGTAGAGACCAAGCGGCAGGTGAAATTCGTGTCGCTTCAAGTCGAACATGACAGTGCCGCGAATAGCGTAAAGATTCCCGTGAAGACCATTCTCCTCAATTTGGATCCTGCGTAAGGCCGATGCAGACCGACCAGAGGTTGGGACGCCGGACGCGCCCAGCGCCTCAGCTGTTTCGTGAAGCGCTATCTCTATTAGATCCAGTGCGTCCGGTCGGACTTCAGCGTAACCGTCTACGAAATAAGCCGTGTTGCTGCCCGCCCAAATATGATGCACATACTGGTTCCACGCGTGCGCTTTATCACCTAAATAAAGAAACCAGACGCGCACTATCGTATTAGCGCCGGGCGAGATCAGTCGTTTGGCGGCTTGCAGAAACGCATCCGCCAGAGCGCGGTTGCCATTTATTATCACGTCCACCATCGCGCATTTATCGCTACAAGCTATTAGCGAAGCACGCACGCAATCAGTTAAGGTCACGACCGACTCTCGTGCCGCGAAAATTACGACTGACAAACGCGCGACGTGTGTCTGCATGTTTTCGGCTTCAAGAAATGGCTTGGAATGCCATGGTTTAAATCGGTTCTCCGACTAAATTCACTTTTATTCCAAGCTTGAAAAGCATACTCTCAACTTGTAAAAAACAGAAGCGCTCTGGCCCTTCGGGTCTGGATGAAATTCGCCAAAGTCCGTACAATACGCAGGTATAAACAATAATTCCAACTGATATGCATAAGATCAGAGCAAGCAGATAATCGATCGCTGCATGCTGCAAAGCGAGATTCTGTTTGATAATCCATATTGAACCACTGACCGCTAAGGAAGCTATGAACGGCCTGACCAGACTAATACAGAAATGTGTTGATGAGAGCTTGAGGCATCTGGAGACAAGCACCTGGTTGACCGGAATCATAACAATGACAGTTCCCAAAAATGCCCATGCAGCGCCTGTGACAGCCCAATACTTGATTCCGAAAACCAATAATATTAACAAAATCAGAAATTGTATGCTTCCAATGAGCGTGAATAGACGAACATTTCCAAGCGCCATGTACACATAAACGGTATTGGTTTGCAGGGCCTGTATCAGACCATAAATTGCCAGAATTTGTATGAGCGGAACTGTCGCCTGCCACTTCCACCCAAGGATGGCCGGCACCAATAGATCCGCAACCGAGGCAATACCAATGCCGGCGGGGAAAGAAAACAAGGCGATCGTTGAAATCACGTTCAGAAAACTGTTTCGTAACTGATCGATGTCGCCAGCTGCCCGACAGTAACCAGGGAAAGCGGCACGGTTGATAGGCGCGACCAATTCAGTGGTGGGCAGTGTCGAAATTTCTGAAGCAATTGTGTAAATACCGAGTGTTTGCGCGCCTGAAATTCTGCCGATAACAAATTCGGCAGCGCGGCCATTAAGAAAATGGAGCAGGTTGCTAACCATCAGCCACTTGGAAATGTGAAATAATTCGGTTCGTGCTTTGAAAGAAAATCGTGGTCGATAATTACTAACCAAATATGAGAGCGCCGCGGACAGAACGGCACCCGATAATTGACCGATAACCAAAGCCCAATAATTTTTCAAATAAAATGCGAGCGGGATGGTGACAGTGAGTGTTGCCAACCGCTTGCTGAGCAAGAATTTGAACTCGCGATCAAAACGCATTTCGCGCCGAAATATTACAGGCCCGATATTTGATAGGCCTTGGACCACGAAACCGATTGCCAGCACGAAAATTACGGATTCAAGCCTAGGCTCATGGTAGAAGTCGGCGGCAAGATTTGCCATCAAGGCCAGTACCACGCCGCAGACCGTGGCAAACAAGGCATTGAAGGTCCAGGCTGTATCGAACTGATCCCGCCCCGCGGATGGATTTTGGATTAACGATACATCAAAGCTAAACGAGATCAGCAGTTGGAGCGCGCCAATTAGGACCATCGCCATAGCGACCAGTCCAAAGTCTGCCGGCACCAGGAGCCGAGCCAAAATGATAGTACTTATAAGCCCAAGACTACGTTCGATGAGCTTGAACGATACCATCCATGCGGCGCCCTTCGCAATTTTCAGGTTAAGCTCATTCAATGGCTTCGCCGCCTTTCATCCCTCGGAGGAGAACCTTGGTTTAGATTCGCCACGCACGGCCCCGTTTGCACGTGCCCAAAAAGAATTGTCATTGGAAAGTTAATGTCCTTGATGACATCAAGTGAAATGATCTCGAAATGTTTTCCCAAAAAACTTCGTAGGCTGGCTGCTGTGTATTTAATGACGTGTTCGGGTTCGTCGATCGGTCCCAAGCAATTATTGGGCACAAAAATGAAGGCGTGACCTCCCGGTTTCAGCACGCGCGCAATCTCTCGCGCAAACCGGTGACGGCGAATGACGTGCTCGAGAACCTGCGACGCGATGACGACATCGAGGGCCGCATCGGGCAATTGGATCAACGGCACACAGCCGCGGTGCATGGTGAAGCCTTCGGCGCGCAGCCGATCGACCGCATAATCAGAAATTTCCAGCCCCTGGAGATCTTTGTAGCCGCGCGCCTTCAAGGCCCGCAGGATGCTGCCGTTGCCGCAGGCGATGTCGAGAATCGCTTGATCGGGCGAGGTCAGCTCTGCGATCAGCTCGTTCTTGGTGGGCCAACTGCGCTGATGCCATGTTTCGGCCAGCCGCTGGTCCCAGTAGGACGCGCTGCGTCTGCCTTTAAATGCGTTTACCACAAGGTGATACAGCAGCGGAAACTGATCTGAAATCACTATCCTGATGCGCCACGGCAATACAGTCATTAGCGAGTCTCACGATGGTTAGGTGTTACAGCCAGGGCGCCTCTCGGTCTGCTCCTACGGGCGCTTCTCACGCCGCTTACGCCGCCACTTTGCTAACGACGTAACGGAATTTTCCCGATGCCTCGGGCGCGATCGATTGCACTTCATCGATGATCACCGTCACCGCGTGCCCGAGCCGCGCCTTGAAGCGCGACTCGATCGCCTGGCGCAGTTGCGGACCGAGCGCGGGGGCCGCGACCACCAGCACCCGCGTCTGCACCAGAGTTTCCTGGACAATTTTGAAGGCGCGCACTTGCGCCACATCGCGCAGGATGTAAATGAGCGCCAGCCCGTGCATCACCGTGCCGTCGTGCGCGACCACGAAATCGGTGCTGCGCCCCTCGATCTGTTTGAGCAGCGGCAGGCCGCGGCCGCAGCGGCACGACGCACTGTCGAGCACGCCCACGTCGCCGGTGGCGTAGCGGATGAACGGAAAGTCGCCGCTGGCCAGATGGGTAACGACAATCGCGCCTGGCTCACCATCGGGCACCGGCCGGCCTTGCGGATCGACCACTTCCACGATGATGTCTTCGGCCGTGATGTGCATTCCGCCGTCCGGGCATTCATGCGCGATGAAGCCGGCATCGCGCCCGCCATAGCCATTGGCGACACGACAGCCGAAGGCTTGGCCGATCCGGGTGCGCTGCTCGTCATACAGGCGCTCGGCGGTGACGAAAGCGACCTGTACGCCGATGTCATGCAATGCCACGTTGCGCGCCGCGGCATGCTGCGCGATATAGGACAGGGCCGACGGGTAGCCGAACAGCATCGTCGGGCGCATCGTGCGCAGGCGCACCAGCAAGCTGTCGAGCCGCTCGGTGGACATCTGGAACGCCGGCCACAAGCTGGTGCGCAGCACCCGGTCGCGCCAGGCGCGCAAGCGGTCTTGCGCCTGCAGTTCGATGGGCGAGCCCCACACCACCAGTTCGGACTGGCCAATGTCGACGCCCCACCAGCGGGTGGCGCGCCACTTGGCGGCGACGTCGTGGCTGACCCGCTGTTTGCCAATGTAAAAGATCAGCGGTTCGCCGCTCGAGCCGCCCGTGTTGAAGCGGGCCAGATCGCGCGCCGTGTTGGCCTTGAAATCTTCGCAATTGGCGCGGATGTCGGCCTTGATTGTCAAAGGCAGGCGCGCCAGATCAGAGAGGCCGCACAACTGCGTCGGATCAAAGCCGATGCGCTCGAACAGATCGCGGTAATACGGTACATGCGTTCGCGCATGATCGAGCAGCTTGCGCAGGCGCTCCAGTTGCAGGACCCGCAGCCGTTCCGGGCTATACCATTGCGACTGTTCCAGGCTGCGTCGCAGCATGACGCTATCGTGACCCTTGATGCGCTCATGCAATGGGAACAAGAGGCAGGACACGCATGCCGAGTACCAATCGCGCCGCTGGCGCAGCACGCGCCGGTATTGGGACAGCAGCATGGGCGCGACCTGGGCCCAGCTAAATTGCTGGACCAGCTGCAGGCCCGCTGCACGTAGCCGGTCTATCCGGGCCGGCTCGCGCAGCAGCGCGACGATGGCGCCGGCCATCGCCTCATGGCAGCGCGGCGCCACCAGCACACCGCTCACATCGTGCTGCAGCAACTGCGGCACCCCGCCGACGTCGGTACTGACAACGGGCACGCCGCAGGCCAGCGCTTCGAGCACTGAGTTGGGCATGTTGTCGGCCAGGCTGGGATTGAGGACGACATCGGCGTTGCGATACAGTTCAACCATCGCGCCGTGCTCGACCCGGCCGGTAAACCTGACCGCTTCGCGCACGCCCAGGCTGTCCGCGAGCCGCTCCAACGCCGCCAGTTCTGGGCCGGAACCGGCCACCCATAGTTGCGCCGCCGGATAACTCTCCGTCACGATTGCAAAGGCGCGCAGGGCGCTG
>JANPCW010000560.1:0-3246 GCA_031431155.1 Janthinobacterium sp.
GGGTCGACGATCGACGGTGCGTTCAGCGGCGAGGGGATTCGGCCGACGGGCAGTGTGCAGGTTCTTCCGGTGACGGGCCGGGCGGGTGTGTTGAAGTCCTGGGCAGCGCTGCCGCGGCCCATAGTCCGTCGGTGGCGCTGATTCAATTTGCAATGCATAAGGATGAATACCGATGAAAATCACGCATAAAATGTTCATCGCCCCGACGGTGGCAATGGTTTTCTTGGCCCTGCTGGGCGCGCTGTCCTTGACCGCAATGGAACGCCAGGATCAGCGCGTTCTTCATCTGAACGACGTGACCTTTGCCGGCTTCAAGAGTGCGGCGGCCCAAACCATCGCGCTGGGCCAGATCCATGCCGAGGTCTACGCCAAGATCACCATCATGGCCAGCCTCGATGAGAAGGCGGTCAAGGCCCTGTCTGCCGTTCTCGAGAGCAAAATTGATGCGGTCACGGCGGCATTTACCAAGATGCAGGATGACCAGGGCCTGAATGCGATGGCAGTGAAGGCCTTGCCCGTCATGGCACGCTACAAGAAGACGGTGGCGGACGCGATTGACCTGGCATCGATGGACCCCAACACAGGCGTCGCCTCGATGCAAACGGCCACGTCGGAATACGCCACCTTGCGCGCATTGCTGGCGCAGACCATCAAGGAACTGGAAGCGGAAACGAGCGTGTCGATCGAAGCAAGCAAAGCCGCGAACCGGACGATGCGATGGGCCATCTGCGGCACCTTGCTACTGACGATGGCGGTGTTGGCAGCTATCTCCGGGTGGGTCGCACGCAGCATCACGGTGCCGCTCAACCAGGCTATCAAGATTGCGCAAACCGTCGCTGCCGGCAAACTCGACAATCAGTTCGCGACCCATGCCAAAGATGAGATCGGCTCACTGCTGGACGCGCTGAAAGAAATGAATGACAGTCTGGTACGAGTCGTTGGCGAAGTGCGGGTCGGAACCGACGCCATTGCCACCGCATCCGGCCAGTTGGCTGCCGGAAATATGGACCTGTCATCGCGCACCGAGTTGCAGGCCAGTTCGCTCGAGCAAACCGCGGCATCGATGGAGGAGCTGACATCCACGGTGGCGCAGAATGCGGGCAATTCGCGCCAGGCCAGTGCGTTGGCGATCTCGGCATCCGAAATGGCGATCAAAGGCGGTTCCGTGGTGTCGCAAGTGATCAGCACCATGGGTTCGATCAGTGCATCGTCCAAGCGGATCGCGGACATCATCGGCGTGATCGACGGCATCGCCTTCCAGACCAATATCCTGGCCTTGAATGCCGCGGTCGAGGCGGCGCGGGCCGGCGAGCAGGGCCGCGGCTTTGCGGTCGTGGCCGCCGAGGTGCGCAGCCTGGCGCAACGCTCGGCAGCGGCGGCCAAGGACATCAAGAACCTGATCAGCGACTCGGTGGAGCAGGTCGGCACTGGCACCAGGCTGGTCGATCAGGCGGGCGCCACGATGCAGGACGTGGTCGAGAGCATCGGGCGCGTCACCGACATCATGTCTGACATCACGGCTGCCAGCGCGGAACAATCGACTGGAATCGCCCAAGTGAACCAGGCCATCGCCCAGATGGACGCGGTGACACAGCAAAATGCGGCGCTGGTCGAACAGGCTGCTGCTGCGACCCAGAGCATGAAAATCCAGGCCGACCGCCTGGTGTGCGTGGTGAGCGTGTTCCAGCTAGAGAATGCGCAGCCAGTGCCACGCGCACCATTACAGGCGGCAAGCCTTGGGCAACGCGCCAAGGCCGGTGCCGTGCGGCTTGGCGCACCAACTCGAGCAGCATCCTAGCCAAGCTCGGATGTCAGATCAAAGCACGCACTGCGGCGCTAGCCCAGAGGCGTGCCGGCGCCTTGTTCGAATGCGCTGATCAGTTCATGTATAGAACAACGCCACATGCCGCTCTGCCAGTTGCAGGTATTGCTTGGCACGGCGCGGCGACTCCGGCGAATAGCGAAATTTCGCTTCGTCTGTCACGGTACTCGATTGGGTCGATGGCTATCGGCACGCCGCGCGCTAACAACCGGTTACTGCATGGGCCCAGTCAAGTACCGGCAACAGGCGCGCTGAGAGGAGGGTGCGGGCGTCATGGTATTCAAGCCAGCGGAATTCGTCATGCTCGGGTCGGCCAAGCTGCGGGTTGATTTGTAATGCAACCTTGTCCGAGAGCGTCGATGCAAGGTAATAGCGCGCCACCTTGCCTTTGCCATACGGCGGGGTTTCAAGATAGACCTGGCGCCAAAGGAAGTCGAGTTCGCTTAATGAGGTCTCTTCTTCAACCTCCCGGCAAGCGGCCGAAAGTGGCTGCTCGCCCGGCTCGACCATGCCCTTGGGGAAATCCCAATATCGATAGCAACGCAGCAACAGGTAACGGCAACCATGTTGATTGCGATGCAAAATAACGACGCCGGCTGAAAGCATGCTTTGTTTCATAGTTTCATGGTTTCATAGGGCAGGGCGGTGTGGCGAGCTTGCTTCACGCTGGAGACGCGGCCGGGATCGCTGTTTCCAAACGGCACGATGGGTCTCGATCTAGCCCGCATTGCCAATCCTGCGCAGCACCCCTTGCAAGGCGTGCACGACGGTCTGTTCGCGCACGGCCCGACGCCCACCTGCGAACACCAGTGTTTCCGTCTGAACGGCAGTGCCCAGGGTGGCCCAGCCAAAACAGACGGTGCCCACCGGCTTGCCAGGCACGGCGCCGGTCGGGCCGGCGATCCCCGTGGTCGACACGGCGATCTGCACCTTGCTGTTGGATAAGGCTCCTCGCGCCATCGCGGCCGCCACTTCCTCGCTCACCGCGCCAAACTGGTCGATCAGGGCAGCCGGCACACCCAGCATCGTCGTTTTCGCGGCGTTGGAATAGGTGACATAGGCGCACTCAAACCACGCGCTGGAGCCGGCGACTTCCGTGATCGCGTACGCGATCCCGCCGCCGCTGCAGGACTCGGCGGTGGCCAGCAGCCACCCTTTTACCTGGAGCGCGCGGCCTGCCTGCGCCGCCAACTCGATGCTGTCGTCCGTCACTTGCTACTCCTCGAGGCCATTAAAATTGAAGCGACCGGCTCAGGTCTTGAAATGGTCGAAGCCTTCCAGCGCCAGAGTCAGGCCGGTGCCGCTTGCGTCAACCAGGCGCATTCCCGGTGCGGCTTCGATCGTTCCGACCCGCGTGACCGGGGTCGCAGAAGCAGCCCCGGCCGCCAGCACCGCCGCGCGCGCCGCTACCGGCGCGGTAAAAC
>JANPCW010000561.1:0-6585 GCA_031431155.1 Janthinobacterium sp.
CGGCAATGCCAGCCGCGGCGGCCATTGCCGGCGATACCAGATGGGTGCGTCTGCCCTGCCCCTGGCGGCCCTCGAAATTGCGGTTCGAGGTCGAGGCGCAGCGCTCGCCCGGCTCGAGCCGGTCGGCGTTCATCGCCAGGCACATCGAGCAGCCCGGCTCGCGCCATTCGAATCCGGCCTCCTTAAAAATTTGGTCCAAGCCTTCGCGCTCGGCTTGCTCTTTGACCAGGCCGGAACCGGGCACTACCAGCGCCAGGATCACGTTCGAGGCGCGGTATTTGCCGCGCACCACGCTGGCGGCGGCGCGCAAATCCTCGATCCGCGAATTGGTGCAGGAACCGATGAACACCTTGTCGATCCGGATGTCGGCGATCAGGGTGTTGGGCTTGAGTGCCATGTACACCAGCGCTTTTTCCATCGCGTCGCGCCGCACCGGGTCTTTTTCCTGATCCGGGTCGGGCACCCGGCCATCGATCGCGATCACCATTTCGGGCGAGGTGCCCCAGGTCACTTGCGGCTTGATATGCGCCGCGGTCAAGGTCACCACCATGTCGATGCTGGCGCCCTGGTCCGAGTGCAGGGTGCGCCAGTAAGCGACGGCGCGCTCCCAGTGCGGACCGGCCGGCGAAAACGGACGTCCCTTGACGTAATTAATGGTGGTCTCGTCGACCGCGACCATGCCGGCGCGCGCGCCCGCTTCGATCGCCATATTGCAGATCGTCATGCGTCCTTCCATCGACAGCGCGGCGATGGTGGAGCCGCCGAATTCGATGGCATAGCCGGTGCCGCCTGCTGTGCCGATCTGGCCGATCACGGCCAGCACGATGTCCTTGGCCGTCACGCCGGACGGCAGCGCGCCATCGACCTGCACCAGCATCGATTTCGATTTTTTCGCCAGCAGGGTCTGGGTGGCCAGCACGTGCTCGACTTCGGAGGTGCCGATGCCGTGCGCCAGGCAGCCGAAGGCGCCGTGGGTCGAGGTGTGGGAATCGCCGCACACCACCGTCATGCCCGGCAGGGTCGCGCCCTGCTCCGGCCCGATCACGTGCACGATGCCCTGGCGCTTGTCGTTCATGTTGAAATAGGTCAGCCCGTATTGCTTGGCGTTCGCGTCCAGCGTCTCGACCTGCAGGCGCGAGACCGGATCCTGGATGCCGTCGGCCCGGCCGCTGGTGGGCACGTTGTGGTCGGCCACGGCCAGATTGGCTGAGATGCGCCACGGCGTGCGCCCGGCTTGGCGCAAGCCCTCGAACGCTTGCGGACTGGTCACTTCATGCAGCAGGTGGCGGTCGATGTAGAGCGTGGTGGTGCCATCGTCTTCGGCCCGCACCACATGGGATTCCCAAAGTTTATCGTAGAGCGTCTTTATCATGATCTGTTCCGAGCTGCCTATGCCTTGAAGGAGTACCTGGAATGATTATGCCATATTTGTGCGCTGCAATACCGAGTCGATCCTGAGGACGGTAATCCGCATTTGCAGTCATGATACGTAATGTCCTATAACCACTTATTATTTGGATCATGCCAAACACGCAAAAAAATGCCTGCTGGTAATTAGCAGGCATTTCAGCAAGTGCGCAGCGCGTGCCGCGTGTGCCCCGCGTACCTCAGGCAACCAAGCGCGCCGTGCCGCGACAACCATCCATCAGAAATGACAAGCCCACCACCAGCACCAGCTCGCCTTCCGCCGAGCGGGCCGTGCCGGTGATGCCATCGACCGCAATGGCCGTCATCGGCTTGATGACCAAGTCGGCCGTGCCATCAACCGCTTGCACGGCCAGGATATACGGCTGGGGCGCCGCCACCACGATGCCGACCCGTTCGGTGCCGAGCGCGTAACCGAGCGCGTGGGCCAGCGAGCGTACCGGCAGCGGACGGCCCTGATCCTTCAGTACCGGAGAACCGGCCACCTGCATGAAGTGTTCCGGCAGTTCGACGACGCGCTGCACCACAGCCATCGGCAGCGCCAGCGCGGCGCCCGAAGTACTCACCAGCATGGTCGGAACGATCGACAATTCGATCGGCAGGCGGATGGCGAACGTGGTGCCAAGGCCCAGTTGCGATTCGATTCGGACCGCGCCGCGGTTTTTCTCGACCGCGGTCTTGACCACATCCATCCCGACCCCGCGCCCCGATACGCTGGAGGCAACGTCCTTGGTCGAGAAGCCAGGCAGAAACACGAGCTGGAACGCTTCCTCGTTGGTCAGCACGGTCGACGCACCGAGCAAGCCCTTTTCGATCGCCTTGTTGCGCAAGCGGACCGGATCCATGCCCTTGCCGTCATCGGCCAGCACGATCATCACGCTGTTCGCTTCCTGCCACGCCTTGAGCGAGATATAGGACTTGCTCGGCTTGCCGGCGGCCAGCCGTTCCTGCTGCGATTCGACGCCATGGTCGAGCGCATTGCGCAGCATGTGCACCAGCGGATCGTACAGGCTGTCGACCACGACCCGGTCCACTTCGGTGTCGGCTCCCTCGATGGTGAGCTCGACGTCCTTGCCCAGATCCTTGGCCAATTCGCGCACCAGGCGCGGGAATTTCTGGAACAGGCGGCCCACCGGTTGCATCCGGGTGGCCAGCGTGGCACGCTGCAGTTCGGCCGAATAGCGCGACGCGCGCTCCAGCGTTTCGGCCAGGGTTGCCATCAGGGTCGCGGCGGGGCCGTCGAACTTATATTGCAGCAAGCGCTCGAGCAAGACACTGGCCTGGTTGGCAGCCTGCACCGATTCACCGGCCACTTCCAGCAACGCGTCGAGCTTGATCGCGTCAACCCGGATCGAGTCCTCCTTCACGGGCGCCGATGCAGCCCGGAATTGCTGGACCTTGTCGGCACTGTGCTCGGCGCCGTCCCGGACATTGGGCGCCGGGGACGGTGAGGCCGGCGCCGCAACTGCCAGGCAGCTGCCGGCCGGCATCACGGCCGCATACATCGCTTCCCAGTCCAGTCCGGCATCAACCATGATGCCGGCCGCTGCAGCGGGGGCGGGGGCTGGCGCAGCCGCGGCCACGGCCGCTAGCGGCGCCAGTGCCTTGCCTTCAATCGCGTTGGTGAGGATGACTTCGAGCGCGCTCGGCATGGCCGGCAAGCTCGACGGCGCGGCGCCATTGGCCAGTTCGGTCAACTGATCGGCCACGAAACCGGACGCCTGCAGCGCCGCCTCGATCGCGATCGGAGTGACGGGCGCCGCGCCGGTGCGCAAGGCGTCGAACAGGTTTTCCGTCATGTGGCACGCCGCCACCATGGCAGGCAGGCTCATGAAGCCGGCTCCGCCCTTGATCGTGTGGAACGAGCGAAACACCGCGTTCAGGGTTTCCTTGTTATTAGGATCGCGCTCCAGGTTGAGCAAGTGTTCTTCCACGTTCACCGCAAGATCCATCGCCTCGACCACGAAATCCTTGAGCATATCGTCCATTAGAATCCCAGATCGGCAAGAAGATCATCCACATTGTCCTGGTCCAGCGCCACCGACGGAGACGACGGCCCCTGCATCAGCGACACCGGCTTTTGCGCCAGTTTTTCACGCACCGCCGGCGGCGCATTGTCGCGCAGCAGTTGCGCCAGTTCATGCTCGACCGTCTTGGTGATCAGCATCACCTTCTTGATCAACTGGCCCGTGATGTCTTGGAAGTCCTGCGCCATCATGATCTCGAGCAGGCGCGCTTTTTCCGCCTCGGTCGCCTCTGCCACGGTGCTGCAAAACTGTTTGGAGTCGCCGGCCAGGGCCTTGAATTGTTCGATGCTCAGTTTGCCGTCAAACAGCGCGGCCCAGCGGCTGTCCATTTCCTTGGCTTGCTTGGACAACGCATCCTGTGCCGGCATGCCATCGTCGAGCGTGTTGAGCACCTTGTTGGCAGCCTGTTCGGTCAGGCTGGCCACGTACTCGAGACGGTCCTGCGCATCCACGATCTGGGATGACGCTTCGCTCAGCGCCTTATCGTAGCCCAGCTCGCGCAGCGAGTCGTGCAACAGGCGCACAATACCGCCCAGCCGTTCGAACATCGGCCTGTCGGGCGCGCCGTTAGCGCTTTCCGCAGCCAGCGCATCGGCGATGCTAGCCTCGACGGCGCGCACCGGCGCCGGTTCCGATGGCGCGCCGGCCAGACTGGCCGCCGCTACCTGCTCGAACAATGCCTCGAAGTCGTCATCTGCGGCGGCAACCGGGGCCGGCATGGCGCTCGTGCGTTGGGCTGCCACTTCGTCGAATAATGCGTCAAAATCGTCAGCGGCGTTGGACATCGTCAGTGATTCTCCATAATGTGTAAAATTGTCGACTAGAACCTTGCTGAGAACAGCCGGGATGCCGCGATCGCATGTTTTATCATGACGCGCAGCAACATTGCAGCACTTGCGCGAGTTTAGCAGAGACGATGTCGGCGGTAAATCTTCGTGCGACGACTAACGCAGTTTCCCTGCCGCGACTGTGGCAGATTCGAACACAATTGTACGTTTATCACGAAGATTGCTTGGGTTTGTGTTGCATTTCAGGCTTACTAGCTTAAAGTGTAACATGTAGATTATGGACACTTCCTCTTTGCCATATAAACCGATGCACACGACGCCGGACATGCCTGACAGCGTTCAACCTAGCCCGCGCGCGCAACAAAAAGCGGCGGCGGCACTGGAAGCGGCACGTGGCTTGAGGTCGATTGATGAAATCGCGCAAGAATGCGGCGTCGATCCCAGTGAGGTCCGGCAATGGGAACGGCAACTGATCGGGCAGGCTGCCAGCCTGTTTGAGCAAGGCAACTTGTCGCCCGACGATCCGGTTCTGCAACCGCTCAACCCGAATCTGGCGTTTACTGCACTGCCTTGCTTGGTGCTGGCGCCCGATCTGACGATTGTCGGTGCCAATATCCCCTATTTGCAGGCTTCGGCGCTAGCACGGGAAGAGCTAGTCGGACGCCATATTTTTGACGTTTTCCCGCATGACCCGAGGGAGCCGCGCAAACCAGGCATGCGCACTAGAAAACAATTGCACGAGGGGCATGCCACGCAAAAAACGCGCGTATCCCAACTCACGTCGGGGCAGATGCAAATCAACGAGGCGCTCATCTTCAAGATATTCGAATGTCAGCGCGTCGAAGAAGCGCTGCAGCAATCGAAAAACCGCTTGCAGCAACTGGTGGCGCACCAGGAACAAATCAAGGAGGAAGAGCGCAAACGGATCGCGCGCGAAATTCACGACGAACTGGGCCAGAATCTATTGGCGCTGCGCATCGATATTTCAATGCTGCATGCGCGTACCTCGCAGGGCCACCCGCGCCTGCATAAATGGCTGGGGGTGGTGCTCGCCAACCTCGACGCCACGATTAAATCGGTCAGATCCATCATTAACGATCTGCGCCCGTTCGAACTGGAGCTGGGCTTGCAGGCGGCGGTCGAATGGCAGCTCAAGGGCTTCGAGCGCATCAGCGGGATTGCCTGCCGGCTGACGATCGCCGAAACGACCTTCGTGCAAGCGCTCAGTGACGAGCAGACGCTGGCGGTTTTCCGTATCTTGCAGGAATCGCTGAGCAATATCGCCCGCCATTCGCGCGCAACCGAGGCCGAGGTCACCCTCAGCCAGAGCAAGCACACGTTTTCAATGACGGTCAAGGACAATGGCGTCGGCACCAATCTGGACGACAGGCGCAAGGCAACCTCATTCGGCATCGTCGGAATCAGGGAAAGGGTCAGCTCGCTCGGCGGCGATCTGTCCATCGATAGCGGCGGCGGCAAAGGCACCGTCTTGTCGATCAATCTTCCAGTGGCCCAATGGGAATGACCGCGGGGAATGACATCCGGCGCGGTATCCGTGGCCAGATCGCCACGCGCGCGTACGTGCTCATTGCGGGTTGATCCGTGAATTTTCATGGATTGCTTCGTGCGGGAAAGCAGCGCGCAGGAACTGGAGCGTCAGGCGCACGCCGATCAATGTTGCCAGCACGTCGATAAAACTGTTCAGCAGCGCGCAATTGGCCGCAATCACCTCGGCCGGCTCGCGACGCTCAAGGCTCATCTTCAAGGTGGCAAATGGCGACTGCTCCACGCCCGCCAAAGCCGCTGGAAGCCACGGGAACGCCGATTTATTCAGTTCCAGACTGCGCGTGTATATCAGGCGGACGCTGCCCAGGCCGATCATCGGTATGAACTTGAGCGCCAACTGCTCCCAGATGCCGATCGCCACGGCCGTGACCGCAATCGCGTCGATACCGGCATGGCGTGCCTGCATTCTTTTCATCATCTCGCGCAGATGCTCGTTGGTGATTGCCATGGAATGATTTCAACAGGGAACGTCACCAGACACCACGGCCGGTGCCCGGCAATGGCGAACAATTCATGAATAGCATGAACGTATAATCCGAGTCTGATGTTCGACAAAACAGCGCGCGAAACCGGATCCCGCGATAAACACTGACGGGAATAGGCGTTGGAAGCACATCCAAGAACCATTGTCACACCGCATTTGCGGCAATTCAAACTTTGCGTTGAAGATATTGATCGGGAGGGCGTATGCTTGTGCTTGCCCCTTGGCCGGCGTTGATACGAAAGAAACGTCCATGTTATTCCAGATAAAATGTTAGCGATTGAAAAGAACCGCAAGA
>JANPCW010000562.1:0-6383 GCA_031431155.1 Janthinobacterium sp.
GCAGGTTTTCAGGATGCCACGGATGTTGTTGACCACCAGGGTCGCCAGAGCTTCGCCTTCGACTTCTTCAGCGATGATCAAAAGCGGACGGCCGGCTTTGGCCACTTGCTCGAGGATCGGCAGCAGTTCGCGGATGTTCGAGATCTTCTTGTCGCACAACAGGACGAATGGATTGTCCAGGATGGCAACTTGCTTGTCCGGATTATTGATGAAGTACGGGGACAGGTAACCACGGTCGAACTGCATGCCTTCAACGATATCGAGTTCGTCGTTCAGGGACTTGCCGTCTTCAACGGTGATAACGCCTTCCTTGCCGACTTTTTCCATCGCTTCAGCGATGCGCTCGCCGATCGAATAGTCGGAGTTAGCTGAAATTGCGCCAACTTGTGCGATTTCTTTGGTAGTTGTGCATGGCTTGGCGATTTTTGCCAGTTCTTCAACAGTCGCAGCGACTGCTTTGTCGATACCGCGCTTCAAGTCCATTGGGTTCATACCGGCGGCAACGAACTTCATGCCTTCGCGTACGATGGCCTGAGCCAAGACAGTTGCGGTCGTGGTACCGTCGCCGGCGTTGTCGCTGGTGCGGGAAGCAACTTCCTTAACCATTTGCGCGCCCATGTTCATCAGGCGATCTTTGAGTTCGATTTCTTTCGCAACCGACACGCCGTCCTTGGTGACGGTAGGGGCGCCAAATGAGCGCTCGAGCACAACGTTACGGCCTTTAGGGCCCAGTGTGACCTTGACTGCATTGGCCAGAATGTTGACGCCTTCGACCATTTTCGCGCGCGCTACGTCGCCGAATACTACTTCTTTTGCTGCCATGTTATTTCTCCTGAATTTCGTGGATTGAGTATCTAAAGCGGACTAAGTCGCTGCTTACTTCTCAACGATCGCCATGATGTCTTCTTCGCGCATGACCAGCAGCTCGTCACCTTCGACTTTGACGGTTTGACCGGAGTACTTGCCGAATAGGACGCGATCGCCGACTTTAACGTCCAGTGGGCGAACTCGGCCGTCGTCAAGGATCTTGCCGTTGCCGACGGCGAGCACTTCGCCTTGATCCGGTTTTTCAGCAGCAACGCCTGGAATGATGAGGCCGGACGCAGTGGTTGTTTCCTGGTCGAGGCGTTTGACGATTACACGATCGTTCAAAGGGCGAAGGTTCATACAAAACTCCTTAAAGTTCAATGGATAGGGGGCTACAGTGATGTGAAGCTGCTTTATGCATGGCTTCATTTGCAAGTTGCCGTTCCAGTTAAACGAAACGGCTAGAAAGAGTTGTTAGCACTCTCTACTAACGAGTGCTAATTATAGGGACGCTTATGCTGTTTTTCAAGTTGGCTTGTCATTTATTTCTGCTTGATGCTTGAACTGACGCAAATATGGGCGTTGCCCGGTGTCCATCGATTCCTGTGTGGCAACACGAAAAATCGGGTTGCCACGCGGGATTCGGTTGACGCGCATTCCGTTGCAGCCCTATAGTGGTGGATGATTTCCGAATTCCACGAACTATCTGACAAAATCGACCAGCTGGCCGAGATGACCTTGGCATTGCGCCGAGAAAACGCCCAGTTGCGCCAGTCCAATACTGTATTGGTCATCGAAAACGCGGCCAATACGCTCCGCCTGGGCGAAGCGCGCAAGCGGGTCGAGGCTTTACTGGAAAAAATTCCCGCACCGGATCAAGGCGCTGGGGCAGCGGCACACGATGAGGAAGCGCAATGATTCACTTAGACGTCACCATCATGGGGCAACCCTATCGCCTGGCCTGCAAGGCTGACGAAGAAAAGACGCTGAAGGAAGCCGTGACCTTTCTGGATCGCAAGATGCGCGCGCTGCGCGACGGCGGCAAGGTCAAAGGCAATGACCGGATCGCGGTCATGGCGGCGCTCGGTGTGGCCGCTGAATTTCTCTCAGTCAAGACGCCGCAAGGCCCGCTTTCCGAACTGTCCATGCTTGAAATCAAACAGAAGCTCAGTTCCATGCATACCGTGCTCGACAGTGCACTGACGCCGCAAGAAAATCTGTTCTAGGTTCTGGAATTGTTAGCAAAATACGTTTGACATGTTGGTGTAGAGGAGTAAACTTCGGTCTACCCTGCAGTGTTCGCGATTGCCATATATTCCTTGAACCATTTATGTGCACCGGTTGCGGAATTTTGTTCGATGGGAGTGAGCGTCGCTAGTTCGACGAACCCGAAATTGAACTAACTGTGACCACCTTGAACCGTTTGGTTCGGGATGCCGGCACAGCGGCACATGCGGGGTTCCGACTCCCGAAGCGGTTGCGAGCACTCCATTGCGCAGCCGCTTTTTTATGTCTGCACGGTTGGTGAGCGTTCACTTTTTTCAGAGATCGATGGCGAGGTCAGGAATATGCACTATTGGTTGATGAAATCCGAGCCGGGCGAGGTCAGCATCGATGACGTGCTGGCTGCACCCAAGCAAACCGTCTCGTGGTTTGGCGTGCGTAACTATCAGGCGCGCAATTTCATGCGCGACGCGATGCAAGTTGGCGATGGAGTCTTGTTTTATCACTCCAGTTGCGATCAGCCTGGCGTGGCAGGACTGGCCGAAGTGGTCAGCACGCCTTATCCGGATCAGACTCAGTTTATCAAGGACGGCGAGTATTTCGATGCAAAGGCGACACCGGAACAGCCACGCTGGATCGCGCTCGATGTTCGTGCGCTCAAAAAAACCCGATTGATGCCCCTGTCCGAGTTGCGGGCTATTCCCGAATTGGCCGACATGGTGATCCTGCAAAAGGGCAACCGTCTCTCGATCACCCCTGTGACCGCTGGGCAATGGCAAACGATCGTCGCCAGGTTAGAGGCTGCTCCAGTCTCCCAGATGATGGTCAAGAAGACAACCTCCTGATGGATTGGAGCCTGGTTCTGATCCTGTTGCTCATGGGGGGCGCCGGCGGTTTCGCGGCCGGCATGCTCGGCATCGGTGGCGGCATGGTGTTGGTGCCGTTTATCACGATGATTTTTACTGCGAAACACTTTCCGCGGGAATTGGTCGTGCATATGGCGATCGCGACTTCGCTCGCGACCATTCTTTTTACCTCGATGGCCTCGGTGCGGGCGCACCATCTGCACGGCGCCGTGCGCTGGCCGATCGTCAAGATGCTGGCGCCGGGCATTGTGCTCGGATCATGGATCGGGCCATGGCTGGGCAAACAGCTCAACGCTTCCGCGCTGGCGCTGTTCTTTGGCCTGTTTGTTGCGTTCTCCGCCACTCAGATGCTGCTCGGTAAAAAGCCGACCGGATCGCGCGAGCTGCCCGACGCGCCGGGAATGTTCGCCGCAGGCGGCGTGATCGGCATCCTGTCGGGTCTGATGGGCGCGGGTGGCGGTTTTATTTCGGTGCCGTTCATGAGCTGGTGCAATGTGAAAATGCACAATGCCGTGGCCACCAGCGCCGCGCTCGGTTTCCCGATCGCGCTGGCGGGTACTTTGTCGAACATTTACTTCGGCATGCACACCCCGGGGCTGCCGCCATATTCGCTGGGCTTCATTTATGTGCCGGCATTGCTGGTGATCGCAACGGCCAGCGTCACGATGGCGCCGCTGGGAGCGCGTACGGCCCACAAATTGCCGGTGCGCTTGCTCAAGAAAATTTTTGCGTTAATTTTGTATTGCCTGGCCGCCTATATGTTGTGGAAGGCAGCGCACTAGCGCAATGCGCGTTGTTCCGTGGGGCGGAAAAACGCCAGCGCGACCAGGGTGACGCCGCAAAATGCGGCGCCGGCATAGAACGTGGCGGCCGCGCCCAACCGATCCCACAATAGGCCGGCGAGCACGCTGGCAAGCAGCATGGCCACGCCGGTCATCAAGTTGAAAAAACCGTAGGCTGTGCCGCGTAAATCGACCGGCGCCGTATCGGCCACCATGGCCGCCAACAGGCCTTGCGTCATGCCCATGTGCAAGCCCCAGAATGCGACGCCGACCAGGATCACACCCCAGTGGCCGCCGCTTGCCAGCACCAGGTCTGCCGCAACGAGCACCACCAGTCCGACCGACAAGAGGGCACTGTGGCTGACGCGGTCCGAGAGCTTGCCGAAAGGATAGGCCGACGCGGCGTAGATCAAATTCATTGCCACCATCACCAGCGGCACCAGCGCGATCGAGATGCCGGCCTGTTGCGCGCGCAACACCAGGAAAGCCTCGCTAAAGCGCGCCAGGGTGAATAGCGCGCCGATCCCGACCACCCGCCAGTAGCCAGGGGAGAGGCGTTTCAGATTTTCGCGGCTGATCGGATTTAGCCGTTTTGGGCTAGCCGGACGCGCCGGTTCGCGCACCCCGAATACCAGCAGGACCACCGCCAGCGCGCCCGGAATCACGGCAACCCAAAACACGGCCCTGAAATCGTTTTGCCACAACAGCATCAGACCCACGGCAAGCAGTGGCCCCAGGAAGGCGCCCACGGTATCGAGCGACTGGCGCAGGCCAAAGGCGGCCCCGCGCAAATGGGCCGGCGTGATGTCGGCCACCAAGGCATCGCGCGGGGCACCGCGGATGCCTTTGCCGACCCGGTCGAGCAAGCGGGCCGTCAGTACCATGCCGGTCGAGGACGCGATGGCGAACAGCGGCTTGGTCAGCGCGCCCAGCGCGTAACCGGCCACGGCAAGGCCTTTGCGCTTGCCGAGGAAGTCGCTCAGCGTGCCCGAGAACACTTTGACGATCAGCGCGAGCGACTCGGCCAGCCCTTCAATCAAGCCCACCGCGAGCACGCTGGTGCCTAGGGTCGTTACCATGAAGATCGGCAACAGGCTATGCACCATCTCGGACGAAATATCCATCAGCATGCTGACCATGCCGAGCGCCCAGACGCCGGCCGGGATCTGGCTAAGCGTGCTTTTGGTTTTCGTCGCTATAGGGTCCAAGGGGTCCAAGGCAGGATCCACCGCGAAGGAAGGTCAGACCTTGGCGCGCAGAGGATCGGGCGGGCTGTGCTTGTAGGCCCAGAACAGCATGATCAGCCCGGCCGCGACCATCGGCAGCGACAACATCTGGCCGGCCGAGATGGTGACCCCGCCAAACGTCACTTCATAATCGGGTGTGCGGAAGTATTCGGTAAAAACGCGCGCGCAGCCATACAGCAAGGTATACATCGCGCCGACCGCCAACCGCGGGCGCGCGTGGCGCGCGTAGAGCCACAGGATGATAAACACCAGCAAGCCATCGACCAGCGCCTGGTAGATCGGCGAGGGGTGGCGCGGCAGCAGGTCGACGTTGGGCCAGATCATGGCCCATGGCAGGCTGGCGTCGGCCACGCGGCCCGGCAATTCGGCATTGATGAAATTGCCGATCCGGCCCGCCGCGTAGCCAAGCGGCACCATCGGGGCGATGAAGTCGTAGACATCGAGCAAGTTGCGCTGCGCTTTGCGGGCCCACAGCGCCATCGCAATCAGCACGCCGATAAAGCCGCCGTGGAACGACATGCCGCCGCGCCAGACCGCGAAAATTTCCAGTGGGTTGGCCATGAAATACCCGGGGCGGTAGAACAGCACCTCGCCCAGACGCCCGCCAAGCACCACTCCCAGCATGCCGTAGAACAGCATGTCGTCCAGGTCCTGGTTCTTCCAGCCGAGGGCGGCGATATGGGGCTGTTTGATGCGCACCCGTCCCAGCGCGATGAACAGGGCGAACGCCAGCACATACATCAGGCCGTACCAATGCACGCTGAGAGGGCCGAGCGTAAAGGCAACCGGGTCGGGCATCGGGTGAGTCAGCATTGAGTATTCTTTCTTAGTAATTCCAAAAAGCCGTGCAGCACGGGCGAACGGTTGTCGCGGCGCCAGGCCAGGCCCGTCTCGACGATCGGCGTCGGGTCGGTCAGCGCCCGGTATTCTACCCCTGGCCGCATCAAATTGGACACCGATTGTGGCACAAGTGCGATCCCCATGCCAGCCGACACCAGACTGACGATGGTTTGCATCTGGATTGCCTCCTGGCCGATCTCGGGTGTGATGCCGGCAGCGCGAAAACAAGCCAGGATCGCGTCATGCAGGGCCGGGGCGATCGAACGTGGAAAAATGATCAGCGGCAACGCGGGCAGGTCGCGTAAAGCAATCGGCCCGCTGCCGCGCAGGGCGGGCAGCCCGCTGGGTGCGGCCAGGATCAGCGGCTCCGACAGCACCGCCAGGTAGTCCAGATCCAGTCTGGCTTTGTCGGGCAGCGGCGCAATCAGCAAGCCGGCATCGATGCGGTCATGCAATAAATCGTCGAGCTGCAAGTCCGAGGTCGCTTCTTGCAGGACGATCTGGACCTGGGGGTAACTGGCGCGGTAGGCGCGCAAGAAGGGCGGCAGCACGCTGTAGTCAGCCGACGAGACGAAGGCGAGCGCCAGCCGGCCGGCCTCGCCAGCGCCGGCGCGCCT
>JANPCW010000563.1:0-5386 GCA_031431155.1 Janthinobacterium sp.
CGCCAACAAGCGAACCGCCTTTGCTGCGATGGATACGATTTTAGTTCTCAACCAAATTGAGTTGACTTACGATCCAAAAACTGCCGGTGACATGATCATTAAAATCGTTACGGGACAGGCAGACGAAAACGATCTTGCTGCTTGGCTTCGCAACCAAAAAAAATGAGATGGTTTTTTGCTCTGAAACGAACATGCGCATTTCTCAATCCAATGTTATCTCGCCAGAGTTGGCTACCCAAACGCAAGCGATTGGTGCCCGTTGGCGCGCCTGCGCATCGCTGCATTGCGCCGTCTGCCGCGCTCTCGGCTATGGTCGTCCGCCATGGCCGAGCGCATGAACTGCGATTTGTTGTTCGATCACGCCGAGGCGGCGCGGGATTTTGGCATTGAACCGCGGGCATTCGTGCTGGCGAAACATAACGAAATGTCGGCCTTTGCGCCCTTTTCGAGCGACATGAAGCATCCAGATATTTGTGCCGATGTCGCCGCGTTCTTTAACGCCGATGGTGGCGGGGCCGGCGGTCAGCTCTTTTAGAGCGGATGAGAGGGTATCAGCATAAACCTTCGCTTGCGCCGAACCAAAGTTCTCCATCGTCCAGCGCAAGATTTGACGGTAATCCACCTCAGCGGAAGCCGCGCGCGGCAGCGGGGCACGCTTACTTGCCGTAGCCAATCCCACGAGCCATCAAGTTGTGCTTCTCGATGAAGAACAGAACTTCTTTGTTACCTGCAACTTGCGCCGCCGGCAATTCGTGCATAGCTGAAGAGTGGCGTTACGTTCTGGCAGACTGCCGCACGCCAACTCTCCAATGATCAACGGATGCGTTTGAACTTCATTTCTCATTAGCATCTCGCCCAATGACCCCGCGCCAAGAGGTCAATCCAAATAGATGTGTCAACGAGGATCATACAATGGCCCGCGACGGCGTGGAATATCCTTTGCGTCAGGTTGGCTTCCTGACAGTCGCGCCAGCCTACGGGCAGCTTCGCGCTCAATCAACGCCCGAAACGCTTCATGCAAGAGTTCACCTCGGTCGGCCTGCAATGATCGACCACTGCACTGCACCGGTTACGAAATGTCCGGAAAACACGCGGACCATCAACCATCAACTTCCTTCTGGTGGCGCACGGCCACGATTACCGCCGTTTGGCCGTCATAGCGGTATAGTGCGATATAGCCGCTGGCGCCAAAGTCAATCGGCCACTGCCGATATTCTGGCTCCATTTCTTCGGCGGGACGCCCGATTTCAGGGTGCCGCCCAATCACCTTCGCGCCGGAACGAATCGCTTTCACCGCGCGCTTGGCCGAATCCAGATCCTTCTCTGCCAGAAATTGATAAATGCGCTGGACATCGCGCAGCGCAGGCGGCGACCAGATCAGGCGTGGCACTCAGGCGGCTCCACGTCCTGACCCGCTTCCAGCTTGGCAAGCCAGGCATCCGCCTCTGTCGACGTTACATGTAATCCGGTGGCTTGATATTGGTTCCATGCCCGGATTCCGTCCTGTCGGAACGCCTCGCGCTTTTCCTCGCGCTCGACGTACTGGCGCACGGCTTGCAAGATCATCCAGTGCGGGGTGCGCTGGCGCAGAGCGGCAAGATGCGCGAGGCGTTCCTTGGTTTCCTGGTCGATCTTGACTGTTGTAGGGCGAATGACGGTAGCGGTCATGGCATACTCCATTAGTGATAATAGGTGATACCTTATATTATCACGGTCGGCCGACTTATCGACCCGATGCTAAAAATCGCAAGCCCTCGCCGGGCCGACAGCTCCCCATCAGCGAAGAATACACGCGCCAATCCTGAAAACGCGCCCGATCGACCCTCAGTGAGCGTGAAAATCAAGCCAACAAACATCTTGCTAGCGCTCACCGGTGCATGCCTGATGGCGGACGGTGACGACGCGCGTTGTTCGAATGTAGGAGTCGTTCGGAAATAACTGTCGCATTTGGATCGGCTCTGCCCGGCGCGCTGCGGTTTCGGCGTTCCAGTGGAACGCCCTCGTCGTCGGCGGCGAATATCAGTCGGGAACGGAATCTGTTCGTATAAAGAGCTTCAGCGGGTCATCTTCGAATTCTATTGCGCGGCTGCCGCGCTATCGGCAAGGGTCGACCGCCATGGCCGAGCGGATGAACCGTGATTTTGTGTTTGATCACGCCGGAGCGGCGCAAGATTTTGGCTTTAAACCGCGCGCGTTCGTGCTGGGGGCGGGGGATTTGGCGGCATGAGTGCGCTGGCGTGGGTGATGGGTTTGACTAGGAGCGCAGTATCCTTCGTCGGATCACGGTATCGTAATCTTGCCGTTCAGTGCAGATGAGATAGACATAAACAAGTTGATTTTTCTTATCAATCTCGTAGACAACTCTGTTTTTTTTCATGACCACCATGTGCCTGTAATCGGTCATTCCCAGTGCGGCCAGCTGAGGGATCATCGTTCTAAGGTTTGGATTGTCCTCTAGTAACAGAATTCCATCCCTGATTTCTTGGTAGATGCTGTTTGCCAAAGGTTCAGAAAATTGGTCTTGAATGTATGCATGAATATTCCATAAGTCCTGTTCAGCGTCGCCCAGCATCAACACTGTGTAGCTCATCCCAGAATTTCCTTGTCCATCTTGGCGAACACTTCCCGAGCAGGTTTGAATTTACCCTCTTCAATTTGCGTACGCCCCATTGCCAATATCTTCAGTAGCGCCAAGGTGTTCTTGTCATCCTCGTAACTTTTTATGTCTTGTAGCACACACGTTGCCTCGCCATTCTGGGTGATGATGAGTGGTTCGCGTGTTTCGGTTATTTCAGTGATCACTCTTGCGGCATTGTCCTTGAAATAGCTGATCGGTTTGATTTGCTCTGATAGTCGAATGACGTGCTCCAGGCGGTGGGTTAGCATTCATGTCACTATAAAGACTTAATTTAGACCTGTCAATTTCGTTTCATGCGAGAGCTGGGGGCTAGGATCGGCTTGGTGGCGGGCAATTCGCATTCGATGGCGTCAGAAAAGGGGCGGGCTCAATGTAAATCTGAGCCTGGCCCTTTTTCCACCGCATCGACCGCGATACCCGAGGTCAAAAAGCCGGCAACGATGAGCGATTGATTACGTGCCGGCATCGCTATGCATTCGGTCCAGCAAACAAAAGCTAACAAAAGGACACCCACCTTGTTTCAAACAAACAAAAGGACACCCACCTTGTTTTGCGGATTTCACGGGCTTTCTTCCGATCACCCATGCCTGGCGATCTCAGCCTGGAAACAGGCACTCAGCGCAACTTGCTGGACAAATGCGCCGGCATCCGAAAAACTGGCCGACCAGGAAGGATAAGAGGGAGGGCAGGCTCAAATTAAATCTGATACTTCGATTGATCAATATGCCATTTAGGTATATTATTTGTCGATGCATGTTATTGCCAAGCCTGCCCTTGTTGAGTTCTGGGAGAAGCACTCAGACGCCGAAAGCCCGTTGCAGGCATGGTATCGCACGATTGAAAGCGAGGTCTTTGCCGACTTCAGCGACCTGAGAGCGACGTTTGCCAGTGCCGATTACGTGGACGGCCTGACAGTGTTCAACATCGGGGGCAACAAGTACCGATTGATCGCAGCGATCCACTACAACCGGCACAAGGTATTTATACGTGCGGTACTGACGCATGCGGATTACGACCGTGGCGACTGGAAACGGAGGAAATGATGGGATATGCACTCAAAGCGGTGCCTGAACCGCAAGCCATTCTTCGGGCATGGATGCCGTTCAAGCAGCTTCTCGGTGTGACGTCTGTTCGCACCGAGGAGGATTACGCGCAGGCCCGTGCCACGATTGATGCGCTGCTCGATGAGATCGGCGACGATGAAAGCCATCCATTGGCCGATGTGCTTGATTTCCTCGCCAATCAGGTAAAAGCCTACGAGGACGAGAACTTCCAGATCCCCGAAGCGCAGCCGAGCGAAGTGCTGCGTTTCCTTATGGAGCAACACGGCTTCAAGCAAGAGGATTTGGGAGACTGCGCCCCACAAAGCCGCATCTCGGACATTCTGAATGGCAAGCGCTCAGTCAGCAAGGAAATCGCCAAGCGACTTGCTCGCCGCTTCCATGTCCGTGCTGACGTGTTTCTATGATAGACCTGCGCGCACGCCGCCAGATAACGAACCAAGATAACGAAACAAAAGGGACGCCCACTTTGCTTTGAGGGAGAACACAAGAATACCGAAACTAACATGAGCAAACGCATTAATGTGGCTAATCTCCCCGACTTCGACGCGGCGCCTTACCTTGACAGTGCGGTGGCCATCGCCGCTTACCTGACCGACATTCTGGAAGCGAACGATGCTTCCCTGCTGGCGGCAGGCCTGGGCGACATTGCCCGCGCTCACGGGATGCCAGAGATCGCCAAGGCCAAGGCGGCGGCCGGGATCACCCGCGAAGCGTTGTACAAGGCATTGCTGCCAGATAGCGCGCCGCGGTTCGATACGATTAGCCGTGTCTGTGCTGCTCTCGGTGCGCGTCTGGTGGCGCAGCCGGTGCATGCCTGATGGAGGACGGTGACGACGCGCGTTGTTCGCATTTAGGAGCCGTTCGGAAATAACTGCCGTATTTGGATCGGCTCTGCCGGCGCGCTGCGGCGTTGCTCGTCGTTACACTATCTGACTGAGCACTGGACGACCCCGACCCCGACGCGTTTCTTGTGGCACTAACGACTGTGGCTCGTTCTCGTGGCACGACACAGTTGGCAAAGGATTCCGGCTTGGGCCGCGAAAGCCTTTACAAGGCGCATTCACCTGGCACGAAACCGCGTTACGAAACAATGGTGAAAGTGGTTCGGGCACTGGGCGTGAATCGACGTGCCCAGATTCGTCACCTTTCCGACGCCCGATGCACCCCTTGTGATGAACGCCTGATGCGGCTATACTGCATCGCAAATGCAATGCAAGGAGATCTCATTATGAAAACAGCTTCGATTCCATCGCTGCGCGTCAAGCCTGAGCTACGGCATGCAGCTGAGAGTGTATTGGAAGAGGGGGAAAGTCTTTCGCATTTTGTCGAGCAATCGCTACGCGCGAATATCGAACGGCGCAAGATGCAACGGGACTTTATTGCTCGGGGTTTTGCCGCGCGTGACGAGGCACGCCGTTCCGGTGAGTACTTTTCGGCCGAGGAGGTTTTGCTTGAATTGGACGAAATGTTGACTCAAGCTGAAACGAGGGCAGGTGCGTGACCTATCGGGTTCGCTATACCAAGGGAGCCCGGGATGATTTGCATCGATTGTATGCGCACCTGCTGGAGTGCGACCTGAAAGCTGCGCGTCGGGCGCGTGACGTGATTGCCAAAGGCGCCGAGATGTTGGGAGAATTTCCTTTTACTTGCCGCAAAGCTTTAGTCGACAATCCATTCTTGCGCG
>JANPCW010000564.1:0-4373 GCA_031431155.1 Janthinobacterium sp.
CTGGTCGCCGGCGATCGCGTCGTCACGTCGCTTGAGCGCGAAGGCGTGAAGGCGGGTGCCCGCTTCGTGGCCGAAGCTGCCCAAGCGGCCGAAGTTGCCCAAGCGCCCAAAGAAACGCCGAAGAAATGAGCCCCGCCCAGATCGCGCTGTCCGGCATCGAGCGCATTTTTCACCTCGGCGACAGCGAGGTGCACGCGCTGCACAGCCTCGTCCTGACTATTGGCGCCGGCGAATACGTGGCGGTGATGGGGCCTTCCGGCTCGGGCAAGTCGACCCTGCTCAATTTGCTGGGCTTGCTCGACCGCCCCAACAGCGGCATCTACCGGCTTGAAGGCCGCGACGTGACGACCCTGTCGCCGGACGAGCAGGCGCGCGTGCGCAGCGAACGGATCGGCTTCGTGTTCCAGAGCTTTCACTTGGTGCCGCGCTTGAGCGCGGCCGACAACATCGCGCTGCCGATGATGCTGGCCGGCGTCCCGCCTGAGCAGCGCGCCGCGCGGGTGGCGCAGGCGCTCAAGGATTACGGCCTGACCAACCGCGCCGGGCACCGGCCGGACCAGCTCTCGGGCGGACAGCGCCAGCGCGTCGCCATCGCGCGCGCCACCATCATGCAGCCGGGCGTGATCCTGGCCGACGAGCCGACCGGCAACCTTGACCGCGCCACCGGTGACGAAGTGGTGCGCCTGCTGGAACAACTGAACCAGCGCGGCGTGACGCTGATCGTGGTCACCCACGATGCCGGCATCGGCGCACGCGCGCGGCGCCAGTTGCTGATGGAAGATGGCGCGCTGGTGCGCGATTCGGGTACCGCGCTATGAACCGTGCATCATGAAGATCACAGCATGCGTAGCCCCGACCTGATCCGCTTCGCGCGCGACGCCGCCACCGGCAACCCGCTGCGCAGCGCGCTGCTGGTACTGGCGATGGCCATTGGCGTGGCGGCCGTGGTGGTGCTGACGGCGCTTGGCGAGGGCGCCCGGCGTTATGTGATGAACGAATTTTCTTCGCTTGGCAGCAACCTGGTGATCGTTTTGCCGGGCCGCTCGCAGACCGGCGGCTTCAACCCGGGCAATGCGATCACCAGCACGCCGCGCGACCTGACCATCGACGATGCCCAGGCGCTGGTGCGCGCCAGCGCGGTGCAACGGGTGGTTCCGCTGGCCGTGGGCACCTCGGAAATCAGCGCCGGCGGCAAACTGCGCGAAGTGATGGTGGCCGGCACTACCGCCCAGTTCCTCGCGGTGCGGCGGCTGACGCTGGCGCAGGGGCGCTTTCTGCCCGACACGGATTGGCGCCGCGGCGCGGCCGAAGCCATCATCGGCGCCAAAGTGCGCGACGAGATATTCGGCAGCACGCCCGCGCTGGGCCAGTTGGTGCGCATTGGCGACCGGCGCTTTCGCGTGGTCGGCGTGCTCGCCTCCAGCGGCCAGGGCCTGGGCATGAACACCGACGAACTGGTGATCGTCCCGGTCGCGCTGGCCCAGGCCATGTTCAACAGCAACACGCTGTTTCGCATCATGGTCGAGGCCACCAGCCGCGAGGCGATCGAGCCGGCCAAGGCGCAGGTGGCGGAAATCATCCGGCTGCGCCACGAGGGCGAGTTGGACGTGACGGTGATCACCCAGGACGCGGTGCTGGCCACCTTCGACCGCCTGCTGTCCGCGCTGACGCTCGGGGTGGCCGGGATCGCCGCCATCAGCCTGGCGGTGGCGGGGATCCTGGTGATGAACGTAATGCTGGTATCGGTCACCCAGCGCACAGCCGAAATCGGCCTGCTCAAGGCGCTCGGCGCGACCGGCAGCACGATCCGCCTGGCCTTTTTGACCGAAGCGACGATGCTGTCGCTGGCCGGCGCCGTGCTCGGCTACGGGCTCGGCCATGCGGGCGCCGCCGCCATTCGCCAGTTATACCCAACCTTTCCCGCCTTTCCGCCCGGCTGGGCGGTGCTGGCGGGCCTCCTCACTGCGCTCGTCACCGGCATCGTGTTCGGCGTCTTGCCCGCGCGCCGCGCCGCGCAGCTCGATCCGGTGCTGGCGCTGGCCAAGCGCTAGGCAACGAGCATGCTGCTGCCGGACGCCACCCGACTCGCGCTCAGCGCACTCACCGCCCAAAGGCTGCGCAGCTTCCTCACCTTGCTCGGGATCGCGGTCGGGATCGCCGCCGTTATCTTGCTGACCTCGATCGGCGAAGGCATCCACCGCTTCGTGCTGGCCGAATTCACGCAGTTCGGCACCAATATCGCCAGCGTCGCACCGGGCAAGGTCAAGACCTCGGGCCCGGCCCCGACCGGTATCCCGAGCTCGGTGCGGCCGCTGACACTGGAAGACGCGCGCGCGCTCGGGCGCCTGGCTCACGTGACGGGAATGACGGCCATGGTATGGGGCAATACCGAAGTAAGCGGCAACGGCCGCCTGCGCCGCACCACCGTCAATGGGGTTGGCGCCGACATGCCGAACGTGTACAGCGTGAAGGTCAAAACCGGGCAATTTCTGCCGCCCGAGGACCTGGAAAACGCGCGCGCCTTCGTCGTGCTCGGCGCCAAGCTGAAAACCGAATTATTCGGCAGCGCCAACCCGCTGGGCGCGCGGCTGCGCGTGGGCAGCCTGCAGTTCCGTGTGATCGGTGTGCTCGAAGCAAAGGGCCAATTTCTTGGCATCGACCTGGACGACGCGGCCTATATCCCCACCGCGCGCGCTCGAACTGTTCAACCGCGACGGCGTGATGAAGATCGATGTGGCGTATGCGCAAGGGGTGCCGGTGGCGCATATCGACGCCGCCATCAAGACCGCGCTGACGGCGCGCCACGGGCGCGAAGACTTCACCATCACGACCCAAGAAGACATGCTGCGCACGCTCTCGAAGATTCTCGACATCCTGACCATGGCGGTGGGCGCGCTGGGCAGCATTTCGCTGCTGGTGGGTGGGGTCGGCATCGCCACCATCATGACCATCACAGTCGCCGAACGCACCGGTGAAATCGGCCTGCTGGTAGCGCTCGGAGCGCCGCGCCGCACCATCCTCGGGCTGTTTCTCGGTGAAGCGGTGGCCCTGTCCGCGCTCGGTGGCTTGATCGGGCTGGTGCTGGGGTTCGGACTGGCGCAGCTGATTCATTTCGCCGTCCCGGCGCTGCCGGTGCATACGCCGATCAGCTTTGTGATTCTGGCCGAAGGCATCGCGGTCGCGATCGGCCTCTTGGCAGGCGTGCTGCCGGCGCGCCGCGCCGCACGATTGGACCCGGTTGCCGCGCTGCGGGCAGAGTAGGCGCGGGTGCAATAGGACGGATATGCCTGCGGGGTTCAAAGTCGTGCTCCGCCAAAGAGGCAGCTCAACTGGGGTCAGAGTTTTTTTCGCGGCTTCTTGCGAACAAACTCTGACCCCGGTTGAGCGGACCAACATCCGGTAAGCTTGCCTCCCGTGTCTGTGGGGTGAGCGAATCAAACCCCACTCTTTTCGCCAGTAGTTTCCGGCATATGTTGTTCGGACCTGTCCAGGATGGCTTCCGGCTCTTCCGCTGCCTCATCCGTTTCGTTGTTGAGCTGCCTGTTCAACCGCTCGGTATCGAGGTCGCCGGTCCACTTGCCCACCACGACGGTCGCCACGCCGTTGCCGATCAGATTGGTCAGCGCACGCGCTTCCGACATGAAGCGATCGATGCCGAGAATCAGCGCCAACCCGGCAACCGGGATCCCGCCAACGGCCGATAGCGTTGCCGCCAGCACGATGAAGCCGCTGCCGGTAACGCCGGCCGCTCCCTTCGACGTCAGCAGCAGCACCAGCAGCAAGGTGATTTGCTGGGTCAGGGTCATCGGCGTGTTGGTCGCCTGTGCGATGAATACCGCCGCCATCGTCAAGTAAATCGAGGTGCCGTCGAGATTGAACGAGTAGCCAGTGGGGATCACCAAGCCGACCACCGATTTCTTCACGCCCAGGTTTTCCATCTTCGCCATCATGCGCGGCAGCACCGATTCGGATGACGAGGTGCCGAGCACGATCAACAGCTCTTCCTTGATGTACTTGATGAATTTCCAGACGCTGAAACCGTGCAGGCGGGCGATGGTGCCGAGCACGACGAAGATGAAAATGAGGCAGGTCAGATAAAACGTGCCCATCAGCTTGCCGAGCGACAGCAGCGAGCCCAGGCCGTATTTGCCGATCGTGAACGCCATCGCGCCAAACGCGCCGATCGGCGCCACTTTCATGATGATGCCGACGATCGAAAACAGGACGTGCGACAACTTTTCGACCATGTCGAACACCAGGGTGCCCCTGCCGCCGAAGCGATGCAGCGCAAAGCCGAACATCACCGAAAACAGCAACACCTGGAGGATTTCCCCTTTGGCGAATGCGTCGACCACCGTGCTGGGAATGATGTT
>JANPCW010000565.1:0-4386 GCA_031431155.1 Janthinobacterium sp.
AGGAAGTCGAGGTCCTGGCGCGCTCGATTACCAGCTTGCCGCCAACCGGCTACTTATCCATTCCGGAGAGCATCAGCTACCCGAGCGCGCAAGGGCGGGTGTCGCACGCGTTTTACTATCCGCCACTGAATGCCGATTTCAGCGCCGCGCCCGAAGACAAGCCACCCCTGATCGTCATCATCCACGGCGGGCCGACCAGCATGGCCAGCAACACCTTGAAACTGGCGACCCAATACTGGACCAGCCGCGGCTTCGCGATGCTCGACGTGAACTACGGCGGCAGCAGCGGTTTCGGACGCGCCTACCGCGACAGCCTGCAGGGCCAGTGGGGCATCGTCGATGTGGAAGATTGCATCGCCGGCGCCCGCTATCTGGTCGAATGCGGCGCAGTCGACCCTGAACGCTTGATCATCCGCGGCGGCAGCGCGGGCGGCTACACCACCCTGTGCGCGCTCACCTTCCATGATGTGTTCAAGGCCGGCGCCAGTTACTACGGCGTGTCGGATCTGAAAGGCCTGGATGCCGACTCGCACAAATTCGAATCCCATTACAACGATTACCTGATCGCCCCACCGCCCGCATCCGAGGCGCTGTACCTTGCGCGCTCGCCGATCCATCACACCGACCGGCTGAGGCGCCCGATGATCTTTTTCCAGGGCCTGGATGACAAGGTAGTGCCGCCCCAGCAATCGCAATTGATGGTCGACGCGCTCAAGGCGCGCGGCGTGCCGGTCGCTTACCTTGCGCTGGAGGGCGAAGGGCACGGATTCCGCAAGGCGGAAAACATCGCGCGCACGCTGGAAGCGGAACGCTATTTTTACCTGCGCGTATTTGGCCTGCACGCACCGGACCCAATCGCACCGCTGCCGATCGACAACCTACCCGAATGAAAACCATGACCGATCAGGATTTACGCGCGCAATTCGACGCCTGCACCGATACCGAAAAAGCCATTCTGGCGCTTCTGGCGCTGGTGGACGAACCGATCAGCAAAACCACGATGCTGTCCCATTTGAGCAGTGCCTCGATCAAGGCCGCCGATGGTTTGCCGTTCCGGCAAGCCACATTGGCCGATTGCCTGACGCCGTTGCGCATGCAAGGCTTGCTTGACGACGTCATCGGGCGCGGCCTGATCTGCGCCGGTGCGCTGCGCTGGCCTGCGATTCGCGCCGCGCTCACCGACAAGTCGTTCCGGCATCTGGTTGGCGCGGTCGAAGCGCACAACCCGAAGCGCGTCACATGGAACGGCGAGATCGCGCTGCGCAGTTACCGCGCCGGCATGGCGCGTCTGCGCATGGCCTTGCTGACCGGGCAAACCCCGCAGGAGGTGCTGCCATGGCTGGCGGCCTGCATGGATAGTCATGACGCCAGCGCGTTGCACCCGGTGATCGACATTTTCGCGCGCCCGTTCGAACCGGACATGTTTGCGCGCATTCACCCATCGTTGCAAGACAGCATAGGGTCGATTATCTTAAACAATGCCCAGCACGAACCGGGCACGGCGCCTGCCCTGTGCGCCTGGGCCGAACAACAGGTGGCGCAGCGCCACGCGGCCGGCGCCAAGGAAGAATCGATGCTGGCCCTGGCGCTGGCCGAACACTGGCTGTTGTGCGGCAGGCTCGACGATGCGGCCGCGCTGCTCGACGGCTTTGACAGCACGCTGGCCCGGATCTTCCGAAGCGCAATCGACCTGCTGCGCGGCGATTCGGCCAGCGCCATCACCGGTTTCGACGCTGCGCTCAAGGCATTGCGGCGCGAATCGGGCAAGCGCAAGCGCTGTTTTCACGGCATCAGCGGCCATTTGTACATACTGGCGCTACTGCGCAGCGACAACCCGAAGCTGCACAAGAGCGCCGAATCCTATCTCGATATCGTCTTGAACGGGCACCACAGCGCAGATACGGTGGTCTACCAGCAGTTGAGCATGCTGCGCCAGATCCGGGCCGGCACCCTCGACGCCGCCGTGCTGCCTTCGCGCAACTGGGAAAACCAGTTGTCGGCGCAAATGTTCCAGGGCTTGCTGTATTACTGGCTGTCGCTGCCGCAGTTGCATGATCGCATCCCCCAATTGACCACCCTGGCGCAGCGTGCCGAGCAGGCCGGTTTTCATTTCATCACGGCCCAGGCGGCCGGCTTGCTGGGCCACTTGGGCGACGTGCAACAGGAGATGCGCGCTTCCGCGCTGCGCCAACGTTACGGTTTCGAAGACCTGGCCACCTGGTTCGAGCGTCAGGAACCATGGCAGCGCCAGCTGACCGCGCTGATCAATTTACAGCAGGCGCCGGCCGCGGACGCCAACCAGGGCCTAGGATCGCGCCTGGTCTGGACCCTTGCCTACGACCCGCGCTACGGCCTGACCGAGGTCGAGCCGCGCGAGCAAAAACGCGACGCGCGCGGCACCTGGAGCAAGGGCCGGGCGGTAGCCTTGAAGCGCCTGCGCGACGAATCGGAGCAGCTCGACTTTCTCACCGCGCACGATATGCGGGTGACGGCTGCGATCACGTCGCACCGCCAATACGGCTACTCGAGCCCGCGCTTCGAGCTCGATCCCCACAAGGCGATCGCTGCCCTGATCGGGCACCCGCTCTTGTTCTGGCAAAATGCCCCCGCGACCCGGGTGGAAGTACTGGCGGGCGCGCCGGAACTGTTGATCAAGGAAAATGGCGGCCAGTTGCGCCTCACGCTGCAACCGGCGCTGGCCGGTGTCGCGGACGACGTGCTGATCACCAAAGAGACCCCGACCCGCCTGCGCGTGGTGACCATCCTCGACGAGCACCGGCGCATCGGCGCCATCGTCGGGGCCGGCCTGTCGATTCCGCTGCACGCCGAAAAACAGGTGTTGCAAGCGATCAGTGCGGTATCGACCCTGGTCACGGTACAGTCCGACATCGGCGGCGTGGGCGGCGAGTCGGTGCAGGTGGACGCCGACCCGCGCCTGCATGTGCATCTGCTGCCCTATCAGCAAGGCCTGAAGATGCAGATCCTGGTGCGGCCCTTGCCCGAAACCGGCGCCTATTACGCCCCCGGCAGCGGGGCCGACAGCCTGTTTGCCGATGTCAGCGGCCAGCGGGTCGAAGTGCGGCGCGGCCTGAACGCGGAACGCGAGGCCGAGCGCCAGCTGATCGGCGCCTGTTACGTGCTTGAGCAATCCGAGCAGGACCATGGCGAATGGCTTCTCGGACAGCCGGCCACCTGCCTGGAGTTGCTGGTCCAATTGCAGGAGCAGGATCCGGCGAATGTGCTGCTGGCATGGCCCGAAGGCGAGACGTTCAAGGTCAGCAAGCGCCTCGATTCCAAGCAAATGCGGCTCTCGATCAAGAGCGAGAAAGACTGGTTTGCCGCCAGCGGCGAACTGCAGATCGATGAAGGCAAGGTACTCGACCTGCGCCAGCTGCTCGACTTAATGAAAGGCAGCAAGAGCCGCTTTCTGGCGCTGGGCGGCAACCAGTTTCTGGCGCTGACCGAAGAATTGCACCGCCGCCTCGGCGAATTGGCCGCTTACGGCGAGCAACACGGCAAAGGCGTGCGGATCCATCCGCTGGCCTCGTTCGCGCTGGAAGAGCTGGCCGACGATGTGGGTGGCGTCAAAGCAGACAAGCTGTGGAAACAACACCTCAAGCATTTGCAGGAACAAGATTCGTTCGTGCCGCAATTGCCCAGCACCTTGCAGGCGCAGTTGCGCGACTACCAGCTGGCTGGCTTCGAATGGCTGGCGCGTCTGGCGCACTGGGGCGTTGGCGCCTGCCTGGCCGACGACATGGGCCTGGGCAAGACCTTGCAGGCGCTGGCCCTGATCCTGTCGCGCGCGCCGCAAGGCCCGACCCTGGTGATCGCGCCAACCTCGGTGTGCATGAACTGGCTAAGCGAGGCGGAGCGCTTTGCGCCGACCCTGAAACTAAAACTGTTTGGTGGCGGCGACCGAGGAGAAACCCTGTCCACCTTGCAGCCGTTCGATCTGGTCATCGCCAGTTATGGCTTGCTGCAGCAGGAAGCGGCCATGTTCGCCGCAGTCGAGTGGCACACCATCGTACTCGACGAAGCGCAGGCGATCAAGAACAGCCAGACCAAGCGCTCCCAAGCCGTCATGGCGCTCAACGGCAAGTTCCGCATGATCGCCACCGGCACGCCGCTGGAAAACCACCTGGGCGAGCTGTGGAACCTGTTTCGCTTCATCAACCCCGGCCTGCTCGGCAGCCCCGACCAGTTCAACCTGCGCTTCGCCGGCCCGATCGAACGGGCGCAGGACAAGGTGGCCGAGGCCGGTGCCCGGGTCCGGCTGCGGCGCCTGATCCAGCCCTTCATCCTGCGCCGCATCAAGTCCCAGGTGTTGACGGAATTGCCGTCGCGCACAGAAATCGTGCTGCAGGTGGACTTGTCGCCCGAAGA
>JANPCW010000566.1:0-2829 GCA_031431155.1 Janthinobacterium sp.
TGCGTATCTTATAAGAGCGTCGGCCTTGCCGCTCGGGATTGTCCGATGAGCCCTTTCCTGCGTATTGTCTGCTCTGCCCGGATCGCGCATTGCGCTTTGCGCGTCGCTTTGGTGGTTGGAACCGTTCTGAACTTGATTAACCAGGGAGGCGCAATTCTGGCGGGGAACAGCATCGTCTGGTTTCACTTGATACTGAATTATTTGGTCCCGTACTGTGTTGCCAGCTATAGTGCCGCAAGGAATGAAATAACAAGGATGGAAAATGAATAATGAGGACGCACTCCCGTCGGGTGCTGGCACATCGGTGTCGGAGAACACATCGCTGCTCGCCGATACGCAATTCCTGGAAAGCTTACGACGCCAGATGCTTAAATTCGCCACTCTGCAACTGTCCGATGCGCATCTTGCCGAGGACGCCGTGCAAGAAGCGCTCATCGGCGCCCTGAAGAATGCAGGCTCATTTGGCGGACGTGCAGCCTTGAAGACATGGGTATTCGCGATCCTCAAAAACAAAATCGCGGACACATTGCGCCAGAAGCAACGCCTGGTATATGCCAGCAGCCTCTTGCGCGAGGACGAGGAAGAGGAAGATTTTTCGGCCCTGTTTGACCGCAAAGGCTTCTGGCTGGCCAATGAGCGTCCCGTAGCATGGGGTAACCCCGAGGAAGCCTTGCGCGAGGGTCAATTCTGGCGTGTGTTCGAAGTCTGTCTGGAAAATTTGCCTGTCAATCAGGCTCGGGTCTTCATGATGCGCGAATTCGTCGAGCTCGATTCCCGCGAGATCTGCGCGACAGTGGGCATCACCGTCAGTAATCTCAATGTCATGCTGCATCGTGCCCGCTTGCGCTTGCGCGAGTGCCTGGAAAACCGTTGGTTTGTGGAAGGGAAACAGTCATGCTGAACTGTCAACAGGTTACCCGTCTGTACTCGGAGTCGCTAGAGAGAACGCCCACCTTGCAAGAGCGCATGTCGCTGAAAATGCATGTGATGATGTGCTCCGGGTGCCGGAATTTTGGAAAGCAGATGCATACGCTTCGTCAGGTGGCGCGCGCTTTCGCCAAGGGAGCAGATGAACGCACCGACAAGACTGACGAATAAGGAAACGCATGAGCGACCGTGGTTACGTTGAGCGCAGACATAACCATTCGTATGAGACACCATGGACAGACTGACGACCCTGCTGAACCACTTTTCCCTGCGCGCCGGCGTCTTCTATACTGGAAACATCTGCGGTATCCACCCCTTCGAGGCGGACGCATTGCGCGGGCACATCCACTTGGTCAGGCGCGGTCCTGTCCAAGTGATCGGGGTGCAAAACGAAGTGATCGACATCACCGAGCCGACCATCCTGTTCCTGCCGCGCCCGGCGACACACCGCCTGGTTACAGATGACCGGACAGGGGCTGATGTGGTTTGCGGCACAGTTCGGTTTGGTGCCGGTGGCCGGAACCCCATCACCGACTCGCTCCCGAACGTGGTATTGGTGGCGCTTGCCGCACTTCCCGGAGTGGAAGCACTGTTGGGCCTGATGTTTGACGAGGCATTTTCTGAGCAGTGTGGCAGCCAGGCAGCGCTTGACCGCTTGTGCGAAGTGCTGATGATTCGTTTGCTTCGGTACTGCATCGATCAGGGCTTGACGCAAGGTGGCGCCTTGGCCGGGCTCGCCGACAGCCGCCTGGCCAAAGCGATGGTCGCCATCCACGCCGACCCCGCCCGCGGGTGGGAACTGTCAGACATGGCTGCCGTGGCGGGCATGTCGCGCGCGCGCTTTGCGGTCCGGTTCCGAGCGATCACGGGTGAGACCCCGGCCGACTATCTGGCCACCTGGCGTGTCATGACCGCGCAGCGCTTGTTGAAGCAAGGGCGGCAACTCCAACACGTCGCCTGCGATGTCGGGTATGGCAACGCCAGTGCATTGACCCGGGTCTTCGTGCGCAAGCTGGGCTGCTCCCCCACCGAATGGCTCAAGGGGCAACAATACGTAGCGGATCATTGAAACCTGAAACGCATGGTTACCAGAACGAGACGCACGGTTCACTGCTGAAGGAACATGGCGAATAGAATGAAACACTGCACTACGAAGTCAGGGAATTTACCTTTGGCCGGACGTATTTGCGTGCTTTTCAGGAGAAACAATTATGTCTATAACCATCATTCACAATATAGCCTCGGTCGATCATGCCAGCGCAACCGGCCCGCAAAAAGAAGTCCTGGACCTGGCACTCAAGCAGGTCGGCTTCATCCCCAACATGTACGCCAACATGGCCAATGCGCCTGGCATGCTGAGCACCTATCTGCACGGGTACGATTTGTTTCGCAAGGAATCCGGCTTCACGCCCGCCGAGCAGGAAGTGGTATTTCTTTCCATCAGTCAATTCAACGGCTGCAACTACTGCACTGCGGCACACAGTATGCTTGCCGACAAGATGTCGGGCGTGCCCAACGATGTCCTGCAGGCGATTCGTGCACATCAGCCCATTCCCGATGCAAAGCTGGCAGCCTTGGCCGCAATGGCGGTAGAGATGGTCGCCAAGCACGGACAGCCGTCTTCGGCGATAGTCAAGACGTTCCTGGACGCTGGGTACCAGGAGCGTGACCTGCTCTACATCGTGCTGGCCGCAGGAGTCAAAGTTCTGAGCAACTACAGCAATCAAGCTTTCGGCACCCAGCTTGACGAAAAATTTGCCGCCTACAAAGTAGACTGATTACCCTGCCAGCGATCTGAACCGCACCGCTGGAGATCCACCAATGGAGAAACAATGACAACCGTTGCCCTGATTGATGAGCAAAATGCGTCCGGCGAGGTCGGGCAAGTCTATGCGGAAATCC
>JANPCW010000567.1:0-4032 GCA_031431155.1 Janthinobacterium sp.
GCAGTTCGAGCACACATGCGTACTCATGTTTTCCACGATGCCCAGGATCGGAATCCCGACTTTTTCGAACATTTTCAAGCCCTTGCGCGCGTCGAGCAAGGCGATGTCTTGCGGCGTGGTGACGATGACAGCGCCCGTGACCGGCACCTTTTGCGACAAGGTCAGCTGAATGTCGCCGGTGCCAGGGGGCATGTCGACGATCAAATAGTCGAGGTCGCGCCAGTTGGTCTGTTCCAGCAATTGCTGCAGGGCTTGCGTGACCATCGGGCCGCGCCACACCATCGGCTCATCCGGGTCGATCATGAATCCGATCGACGAAACCTGCAAACCGTAGTTCTCGAGCGGCTCCATGGTTTTGCCGTCGGTGGTCTCGGGACGACCGGAAATGCCCATCATCATCGGCTGCGACGGGCCGTAGATGTCGGCGTCAAGAATGCCGACGGCGGCCCCTTCGGCTGCCAGCGCCAGCGCCAGGTTGACAGCCGTGGTCGACTTGCCGACCCCGCCCTTGCCGGACGCGACCGCGATAATGTTCTTCACGTTCGGCATCAGCTTCAGGCCACGCTGTACCGAGTGCGAGATGATCTTGCTGTAGACATGCACGCTCAGGTTGGCGCCGTCGGCGATCGGCTGCAGCGCCGCCAGCACGCTGGCGCGGATCGCAGCGATCTGGCTCTTGGCCGGGTAGCCGAGCTCGATATCGAGCGCGATTACCCCGTCCTCGAGCTTGATATTCTTGACCGACCTGGACGCAACGAAGTCTTTGCCGGTGTTCGGATCGATGACTGTTGACAGTGCTGCCTTGACGTCTTCTACTGTGATGCTCATGAGAATCTCCGGATGTGATCCGCCAGTCTAGCGCAGAATCGGCATCAAAGGCCCTGCAAAATCGTAATCGAGCCCGAAGGCGGCCGCGCAGTCAGGCGAGCGACTGGTAAAATACTTTCTTTATCTATCAAAAGCGCATCAATCATGACCCGCAAGCTGTTCGTCACCACTGCCCTGCCCTACGCTAACGCCGCCTTCCACATTGGCCACATGATGGAGTATATCCAGGCCGACATCTGGGTCCGGTTCCAGCGAATGCAGCGCGATGGCGGCGCCGCCCGCGAAGTTCATTTCGTGTGCGCCGACGATACCCATGGCACGCCGATCATGATTGCGGCCGAAAAAGAAGGCATCACGCCGCAAGAATTCGTGGCCAGGATCGCCGCCGGGCGCGCCCAGTATCTGGACGGCTTTCACATTGCCTTCGACAATTGGTATTCAACCGACTCGCCGGAAAACGTCGAGCTGTCCCAGGGTATCTACCGCAAACTGAAGGACACCGGCCTGATCGTCACCAAAACGGTCGACCGTTTTTTCGATCCGGTCAAGGGCATGTTCCTGGCCGACCGCAACATCAAGGGCGAGTGTCCGAAATGCGGCGCCAAGGATCAATACGGCGACAATTGCGAAGTGTGCGGCGCCGCTTACCAGCCGACCGAACTGAAAAATCCGTTCTCCGTGTTTACCGGCTCGACCCCGATCCTGAAACCGTCGGAACAGTATTTTTTCAAACTGTCCGATCCGCGCTGCTTCGCCTTCCTCAAGGAGTGGCTCAACACGCCGGGCCGGCTGCAGCCGGAAATGGTCAACAAGGTCAGCGAGTGGCTGGGCGAAGCCGGCGAAAAGCTGGCCGACTGGGACATCAGCCGCGATGCGCCCTACTTCGGGATCCCGATCCCTGACGCGCCCGGCAAGTTTTTTTATGTCTGGCTCGACGCGCCGGTCGGTTACCTGGCCAGCCTGAAGAACTACTGCGGCAAGAACAACATCGACTTCGAGGCGCTGCTGGCTGACCCGGGCACCGAGCAAATCCATTTCATCGGCAAGGACATCGTTTCCTTCCATTTGCTGTTCTGGCCGGCGATGCTCAAGTTCGCCGATCACCCCGTGATCGACAAACTCAAGGTGGCCGTGCATGGCCACCTGACGGTGAACAACGAGAAGATGTCGAAGTCGCGCGGCACCGGCATTTCGCCGCTACGCTACCTGAACCTGGGCATGACTCCGGAATGGCTGCGCTACTACATTGCGTTCAAACTGAACGCAAGAGTGGAAGACCTCGACTTCAACGGCGACGATTTCGTGGCGCGCGTGAACAGCGACTTGATCGGCAAGTACGTCAACATCGCCAGCCGCTGCGCCGGCTTCATCGCAAAAAAATTCGACGGCAAACTGGCGGCCAGCCTGTCCGGCAGCGCGCAAGCCTGGATCGCGAAGGCGCTCACGAGCTCGGTCGACGGCGTCGTCAGCGAGCGCCAGGCAAGCATCGCGCACCATTTCGAGCATCGTGAATTCGGCAAGGCGCTGCGCGAGATCATGGAGATCGCCGACATCACGAACCAGTATGTGGACGAGAACAAGCCATGGATCCTGGCCAAGGATCCGGCAATGACCGCCGAGCTGCACGACGTCTGCACCACCGCACTGATCCTGTTCCGCCAATTGACGATCCTGCTCTCGCCGGTCCTGCCGGCGGTGGCGCAACAGGTGGCCATTTTCCTGGGCGACCGGCAACTGGCGTGGAGCGACACCAGAGTAGCCGATGGGATAGTCTATCAATCGATGCTGGGCCGCTCGATCGGCGCCTACAATCACCTGATGACGCGCATCGATGCGAAGATGGTCGAGGCCCTGTTCGACGCGCCGGCGCCGGCGGCCTCAGTGGAAGCGACAGTGCTGGATGTAGAGGCTGCGCCGGACCTGGAAGCGCTGGCGCCCGAAATCAAGATCGACGATTTTTCCAAGATCGATTTACGGATCGCGAAGATCGTTAACTGTGAACACGTCGAAGGCTCCGACAAGTTGTTGCGCCTGACTCTCGACGTGGGCGAAGGCCGCATGCGCAATGTCTTTTCGGGCATCAAGGGCGCCTATCAGCCGGAACAACTGGTTGGCAAGCTCACCGTCCTGGTGGCCAACCTGGCGCCGCGCAAAATGAAGTTCGGCATTTCGGAAGGCATGGTGCTGGCCGCATCGGCGCCGGACGAGAAAGCCAACCCCGGTATCTACATCCTCAATCCCTGGCCCGGCGCCGAACCCGGGATGCGGATTCGATAAGGTCATCTCGATGAACATCGTGGTGCGCGAAGCGGAAGACAACGATGCCCAACTGATCGCCGACCTGACGCGTGTGGCGTGGGCCGGCAAGGTCGGCATCACCTCCAGCGGTCATCGCGAGACCGCGTTTCAGGTGGCCCAGCATTTGCGCAATGGCGGCGCTTTCATTCTGCTGGTCGACGGCGCGGCGGTGGGTTCGGTGCGCTGGCAGCCGCTCGACACCGACCCCGATATATGGGAAATCCTGCGCATGGGCGTGGTACCGCTCTACCGCGGCGGCAATCTGTCGCAGCACCTGCTGGAGGCCGTGGTTCATCACGGCTTGGCATCGGGCGCCGAGGAACTGCGACTGGCAGTGCGCCTGGACCAGCCAAAACTGTTGGATTTCTACGCCGCGTTCGAATTCGAGCTGGCCCAAGAGCTCGAATATTCCCATGCCAACCCGTCCGAGCCGCCGCCCTCGGTCATGCGGCGCCGGCTGCGCCGCTGATACTTTTTGGCGCTGGCTGCGCCGCTGATACTTTTTTACGTTTATTTGTAGCAATCGGAGCGCAGCTTGGCGCCAGACTCACCGCACCAGCGCCGAGCGCGGTAGAATAACCATTGCAGTCACCTTCCCATGACATTATGAAACTCTCCAAACAATTCCAATTGTACGAATCCGAGCACACCTTGTTCATCAAAGCGCTCAAGGAAAAAAATCCTGGCATCGAAGAGGGCCAGCTTGCAGGCCGTGCCCTGCTATGGGATAAACCACCAGTTTCGCTGTCCGAACAAGAGCGTCAACTCGCCTCGGCCGTCAGGCAGCAAGCGTACGTCTACCAAAACAAGCTCTAAGCACCCAAACCGGCGACCATGTTGCCCGAACAGGCGGTGACGACATTGCCAGCCGAACTGCAGCAGGCGACGCCGGTTTCGGCCGAGGCG
>JANPCW010000568.1:0-1803 GCA_031431155.1 Janthinobacterium sp.
GTACTGCGCTCCAGTGACGATGGAGCCAGTTGGCAGTACCTAAAGACCGGCAGCAATGCGTCGCTCTGGGCCGGCGTCGCAACGCCGGGAAAGGCGCTGCTGGTGGGCGGCCTGGGCGGCAAGATGTTCAGGAGCGCCGACAACGGCGCAACATGGCAAGCGGCGGCCTGGCAAGGCGCTGGATCTATCACGCATATCGCCTCGGATGGAAAACAGCTGTGGGCCACGTCGCTCGACGGCCGGCTAAACCGCAGCAAGGATGACGGCCGAACCTGGAGCGTTGCCTACACCGGCCGTGCGCCGCTGACGGCGCTGGCCGTGCGTCCCGACCAGCGCCCCGTTTTATATTCGAAGCAGGGGCTGGTAAGGTCGGAAGAAAAATGACGCTCTATTTCGGGTAGTGGCGTATTGGTTCGACCAGAAATCGGCTTGACCGTGCTGCCCGCGCCGGTTATTGATCCGATGCGGCCGGGCGGTAGCCTGGGTAGTAGCTGCCCTGGCAGGCGCCGGCGCGGATCGCGGCGATGAAGCTGGCCATGTCGCTCACCGGCTGCAAGAATTCGGTGGCGCAGCGGCCCACCGCGGATGTCTTGTGACAGTCGCTGCCGCCAAGGCTGGGCAAGTGCATGTGGCGGGCGGCCCGGATCGCCAGTTCGTTATCGGCGTCGAGATTGGACCCGTTATGGGTTTCGACCGCGGCGATTCCTTGTAGATCGAGGATGTCCTCGAGCAGGCTGCAAACGCCGACCTCGCGAAACGGATGGGCCGGCACGCAGATCGCGCCCAGTGCGCCTATGCGTTCGATCACCGCCTCCAGTGGCAGCCAGCTGTCGCGGCCCCAGGTATTCCAGCCATCGTCCTCGACGCCGTAGGCCAGCAGATGGCCCTTGTCGGTCGCAATCTCGACGCCGCGCAGCAGCAGCAAGCCCTCGTCGCGCGCGAGCGCTTCAAGCGGCATTGATGCTTCATACGAGTAGTGTTCGGTGATCACGATCCCATCCAGCCCGAGCGCTTTGGCGCGCCGGATCAGGTCGAGCGGTTCGAGCCAGTTGTCGTACGAGTGCTTGGTGTGGCAATGGGTGTCGATCCACATGGAAGGCGGCGCTTGATCAGCTTATAAATAGGTGAGGGTGTTGCGTCGTCCCATACTCTGGGAACGACGATTTCTAGACTGTTAGCGCTCGCATCAAGGCAATTGCAGTTCGAGGTTGATGCGCTTGGACGGCTGGAACTTGTGGTTGGCGAAGAATCGTTCGAGCGAGAAGTCGTTCCAGTTCACCAGCGTGTAAATCTTCTTGACGCCCACCCCTTTCATGTTGGTCAGGAACTGGTCCATCAAGTCATGCGCGACGCCGCGGTTCTGGTAGTCCGGATGGACCCCGACGGTGTCGATCGTGGCACTGGTTTCGGGGATGCCGTATTCGCCGAAATAGACGTCGCCCATGATGAAGCCGGTGACCTTGCCGTCCAGTTCAGCCACTAGCGAGGTGTTGATGTTGTTGGGGTTATTGACCACGGCTTCGATCTTGCGTTCGTAATATTCGCGCCGCTGCTGCTTCGACACCAGAGCATCGATCGCCACCACGGCATCAATATCGTCGCGCCGCATCAGGCGCATGGTCGGTTCGTGGAGTGCCATTAAATTCTCCTTCAAAGTAAGTGGGGTGCCGGACGCTCCGGCATTTTTCAAACATTGCTAGTGTCGTGCGTCATACGCATTGCATCTTATTAAGCCTACAGCCTGCACAGATTAAGATGCGTTACATGTGACGCACTCGTGCGGGTTTCGTCGATCACCGGCGC
>JANPCW010000569.1:0-1928 GCA_031431155.1 Janthinobacterium sp.
GCACCTGGCCGACATGGGCCAGTTCGCCGTGCGGGAACACGTAGCGCTCGATGAAACGGCCCCCGCCATAGGGCGCCTCGCCATTGCCGGGGTCGGTCGAAGTCAGGCCGTGATTCATGGCCACCCCATCGGGGCGCAGCAATTGCGCGACGTGCGAGAAATACGCCGGTAATTGCCGTACGCCCACGTGCTCGAACATGCCCACGCTGGTAATGCGGTCAAATTGCCCTTGCACCTCGCGGTAATCCTGCAAACGGATTTCTACCCGGTCCTGCAAGCCGGCGCGCGCCACCCGTTCGCGCGCCAGCGCCGCCTGATTATCCGACAGGGTCACGCCCACGCAGCGGGCGCCGAACTTGTGCGCCGCGCGCAGCACCAGCGCACCCCAGCCGCAACCGATGTCGAGCAGGGTTTGCCCGGGCTCGAGCCGGATCTTGGTCAAAATATGGTCGATTTTCTTGAGCTGGGCCTGTTCCAGGTCTTCATCGCCATGTTCAAAATAAGCGCATGAGTAGACCAGGTTCGGATCGAGCCACTGCGCATAGAACTCGTTGGAGACATCGTAGTGGTAGCGTATGGCGGCGGCGTCGTCCTCGCGCTCGTGCCGAAAATGGCGCACGACACGGGCGAATTTTCCTTCCACTTTCAGGCTGGTGCGGGCCAGCGCATTGACAACGGCGATCACGTCGCTGGCCGCGCCCCTGACCTCGATTTCGCCCTCGACGTAAGCCGCGCCAAGGTTTTCCAGCGAGGGGGTAAGTAGACAGCGCACGGCCGATGCTTGCGGCAGCCGGATTGTCACCCGCGGCGCTTCTTTCGAAAAGTCGAAGGCCTTGCCATTCCATAGTTCGATTCGCAGCGGCAGGGTCACCTGCGCGCGGACGCCGGCAATCCAGTTGCTGAGTCGGTTTTGCGCAAACACGATGCCCTCCTGGCGGTTGCAAACGTTGCCGCAGCCAGCTGCCGTCGGTCCCCGCCTGGGCTACGGTTCGATGATGCCGCGCCGTACCTGCATCGCCGTGCCTAGCTGCGCCATTTGCGCGGCGCTGAACAAGCGCTTGGCCATCGGTGCAAGCTGCGTCTCTTCCTTTTTCATGTGCGCTGCATAGCTGGCTGCGAAACGCTGCACGCCATCGACCGAGAGGGTCGCCGCCGAGCCGGCAGCGATCGCGCTTAATTGTTCCTTCAACACGCTCCAGGCAGCATCCATCTGGCGGTGATCGTCCAAGATGTCTGGCACCAGCGTGCGCAATAGTGCGGCATCCGCACCTTCTGCGCTCGCGATCAGCATTGGCATCAGGTCGACTTCTTCATCCGCATGATGCAGGTGCGCTGCCTTTTCAAAGTAATTCAGTACAGCCTGAGCAGCTTGTTGTGCGTCAAGGTTGGGTCCGTGTTGTGGCAGATGAGCCAGCAAATTGTTCAGGGTCGTCAACTGCTTGCGTATCCGGTCGTGGCAATGTTTCAGAACCGCAATCGGTTGGTCAAAGCCGGGGGCATTTTCGAACAGGGAATTGCTCATCATGCGCTTTCGTGGTGGACATCGATCGAAACAGTGTAGAGCAGACGCAAGGCCGCCGTCCGGTAAAATGCGGGATGAATACAATTAATAGCGACATTTTCCTGTCCGCTGACCAAGTTGAACAAGTTGATTTCGACCGCAGGTTCGGTGGCGTCAGCCGCCTGTACGGCGAAGCGGCGCTGGCACGCTTTCGCACGGCCCACGTGTGCGTGGTGGGCGTGGGCGGCGTCGGCTCGTGGGCGGTGGAAGCGCTGGCCCGCAGCGCGATCGGGCAGTTGACCCTGATCGACCTGGACAATGTCGCCGAATCGAATATCAATCGTCAGATTCAGGCCATGAGCGCCACCATCGGCCAGGCCAAGGTCAGCGCGCTGGCTGAGCGCATCGCGCAAATCAATCCGTTTTG
>JANPCW010000570.1:0-5825 GCA_031431155.1 Janthinobacterium sp.
GCATTTGAAGCTGCGCAAGGCGAGCGCGATGCTGCCTTCGGCGGGTTCTTGCCGCGCGTGGATCTGTCGGCAGGTGTGGGGCGCGACAAACCTGGCCAACCGCAGCTAGCGGCGCCGCTTAACCGGAACTCGGCGACGCTATCACTGACCCAAATGTTGTATGACGGCTTTGCTACCAGCAACGAAGTCAAACGACTCGATCATGCGCGTCTGGTTCGCCTATATGAACTCTACGATACCTCGGAGAGTGTTGCGCTTGAAGTCGCCCGTGCTTATTTTGACGTTCTTCGGTTCCGCAAGCTAGTCAGCCTGGCAGAAGACAATTATGTGCAGCACCGCTCAGTGTTCGAGCAAATACAGCGTAAGGCGCAAGCCGGAGTTGCCCGGCGGGTAGACTTGGAGCAGATTTCGGGCCGCCTGGCTTTGGCGGAAGGGAATCTGCTCACGGAAACGTCGAACTTGCATGACGTCAGTGCGCGCTTTCAACGCTTGACAGGTGGCGCGCCCCTCAAAGAGTTTGAGACCGCGGCAGCCCTCACGAAAGGGATGCCGAACAACATAGCGGGCGCCTTGACAGCGGCCAATGCAACCCACCCGGCGCTGCTGGCCGCGATCGAAAACGTACGTGCCGCGGCGCGTTCAGCCCAGGCGCGCCGTGCCGCATACCAGCCGCGTGTCGATTTCAGGTTGCGTTCTGAACACGGCAATAACCTGAGCGGCGTTAGCGGCAACGCTAACAACAATACCGCTGAAGTCGTGATGACCTGGAATCTGTTCAATGGCTTCAGCGATCAGGCCAGGACGCGTCAATATGCTGATCAGTTAAATGTGGCCAAGGACTTGCGGGACAAGGTTTGCCGCGATATCCGGCAGACGCTCCAGATTGCTTATAACGACACGCAAAAGCTGACCGAGCAGTTGACGTATTTCGATCAGCATCAACTGTCGATTGAAAAGGCGCGTGACGCTTACCGCAAGCAATTCAATATCGGGCAGCGCTCATTGCTCGATGTGCTCGATACCGAAAATGAACTGTTTCAAGCCAAACGCGCATTCAACGGCGCCGAATTCGACCTGTTGACCGCCTACGCGCGGACCCAGGCAGGAATGGGTACCTTGTTCGGTGCGTTGGGGCTGTCAAGGCAAGTTGTCGGGCCGCTGGTTGACCCCGCCTCTCGAGACGATGGGTATGACATCGCGCAACGCTGTCCTGTGGAGGGGCCGCAATTCTATGTGGTCGACAAGGCGGCGTTGAACCAAAGGGGGCAGCAATTGCTCAGGGAGCTGTCGCCACCGACAACGGAACCTGTACCGCCTGCGCCTGCCGCGCTGCCCTCAAAGGAGTCATCAGCGCCGGAGTCAGGCCCGGTAGCGGAAAAAGTCAGCTTCGCGGCAGACGCTTTTTTTGATTCCAATCAAGCGGCGCTGACGCAGGAAGGCAAAGCGAAGCTGGCTGAGCTGACATCGAGGCTGAGCGGCGTCAACCTCGAAGTTATCGTCTCGGTCGGGCACACGGACTCGGTCGGTAATGATGCCTACAACCAAAAACTGTCAATCCGTCGTGCCGAAGCGGTCAAGGATTACCTGGTTGCCAAAGGCATCGACAGCCGCCGCGTGTACACGGAAGGCAAAGGCGAAAAGCAAGCGGTCGCCGATAACAAATCCGAGCAAGGCCGCGCCAAGAACCGTCGCGTAGAAATCGAAGTGGTTGGCACCCGCATCAAGTAGCAGCTAGCCGCGTGAGGTTCGCCTGCCGTAATCCAATCCAGCAACATGATCCTTCATGGGAGTCGCCAGGGCTTAGCTAAAGGTTGTGCCTTCGAGCGGGAAGCCCTTCAGGAACTCGCTAGCGGCCAGGCGTTTCCCGCCCGGTTTTTGCAGTTCGGTCAGGCGCAGCGATCCACTGCCGCAGGCGACAACGATGCCGTGCTGCGCGTCGGCCGCGAGCACTTGGCCGGCCGGTGCTGCGCTGTCGGCGTCGAGCACCTCGGCGGCCCATAGCTTGACGGTCACGCCGTCGATCTGTGCGTGGGCGCCGGGGAACGGGTTGAAGGCGCGGATCGTGCGGTCCAATTGCACAGCCGACTGCGCGAAATCGAGCGCCGCTTCGTCCTTGCTGATCTTGGCCGCGTAGGTCACGCCCTCGGCCGGTTGCGGCACCGCTTCCAGCGTGCCACGTTCCATCTTGCGCAGCGCGCTGACGATCATCGTGCCGCCCAGTTCGGCCAGCTTGTCATGCAGGCTCGCGGTGGTGTCAGACGGGCCGATAGCGACGCGCTCGATCAGCAGCATCGGGCCGGTGTCGAGTCCTTGCTCCATTTGCATGATCGTCACGCCGGTCTCGACGTCGCCCGCTTCGATTGCGCGATGGATCGGCGCGGCACCGCGCCAGCGCGGCAACAGCGAGCCGTGGATATTGATGCAGGGCGCCAGTTCGAGCGTGCTGGGCGGCAGGATCAGGCCGTACGCGGCCACTACCATCACGTCGCAGCCGGTCGCGCGCAATTGTGCGTGCGCTTGCCTGGCCTCGGCCGCATGCGCCGGATCCTTGCTGTCCTGGCGCAGCGACACCGGTTGCAGCACCGGCATGCCATGGGCTAACGCATAGCGCTTGACGGCTGACGCGTGCGGCCGCATCCCGCGCCCGGCCGGCCGGTCCGGCTGGGTCAGCACGAGTGCGATGTCAAAACCAGCTTGGTGCAGGCGCTGCAGGGAAACGGCTGCGAATTCCGGCGTGCCGGCGAAGATGACTTTCATTTTTTTCCTCTTGGATTGGGATACCCTGGCTGCATCCCCAGCCGAGCTTGGCCGCTCAGTACCTGCGCCCCTGCGCGCGCAACGCGGCTTCGCGTTGCATCCCGCGCTCTTCCTTGAGCATGCGGGCCTTGATCCGGTTGCGTTTCAACGGCGATAGGTACTCGACAAATACCTTGCCCAGCAAATGATCCATCTCATGCTGGATGCACACGCCGAGCAAGCCATCGGCCTCAAGTTCAAACGGCTGGCCCTTCAGATCGAGCGCGCGCACCTTGATCCTGGCGTGACGCTCAACACCATCGTAGACGCCGGGCACCGACAGGCAGCCTTCGTCATAGACTTGCATTTCGTCGCTGGCCCAGATCATTTCGGGATTGGCGAACACCTGCAACTGGTCCTTGGTGTCCGAGGTGTCGACGATGATCAGGCATTCATGCACGTCCACTTGCGAGGCTGCCAGGCCAACGCCGGGCGCTTCATACATGGTTTCGGCCATGTCGGCCACCAGTCGGGCCAACCGGTCATCGAATTTTATGACGGGCTTGGCAACTTTGTGCAGGCGTACATCAGGGTAGCGCAGGATATTAAGGATCGACATACGAGTTCAACAGGTTATGGGCTAAATGATGCACTAAAGCTTGTGAGCTAAAAAATCGAGCAAGCGGAAAACGGCCGCCACATCGTCAATATTGGACCATGCGGCGCGCTAAAAGGTCCGTGCCGGCATATCTACAACAACAGCGCACAGTCTCAGAGCGCGGTTTCTCTTGCTAGTTCAGGAGTTTATGGGCAGAATTTGATTAAGTAGGGCAAGCCTTATCATGCATCATGTCGATAGGGTAGCGTTTATTCATACTGGACTCATGCGCTGCGGTTAGCGAAAGGCATGTTTGCCGCCTCGCTTGACCTTCGGCTTTCAATGCCGCACTTAACGGACATTCAATGAAAAATTTTAGCACAGTCGGCGCCCACCTTGTTTGCGCGGCCCTTTTCACAGGTCTGGCGATACCGGCCGTCCAGGCTGCCACGTGCGAATTCCGGGCCAATGCGCCGGACCAGCATGTGGTGGTCAAGGATGACACGCTGTGGGACATTTCGGGCAAATTCCTTGAACACCCGTGGTGCTGGAGCCAGGTGTGGGGCATGAACCGCGAGGAAATCCGCAACCCGCACTGGATCTATCCGGGTCAGATCGTCTATCTGGACCGGGCGGCCGGGCGTTTGCGCCTGGGCAAAAAGATCGGTGTCGGTAGCGGCGACGATGCGGCACCGACCACCCGCCTGTCACCGCTACTGCGGGTGGAGGGGATGGGCTCGGATGCGGTGCCATCGATTCCGTCGGGCGTGATCGAGCCATTCCTGTCGCAACCGCTGATCATCGAAGCGGGTCAATTGGACGGTGCGCCACGGATTATCGCCACGCAAGAGGGGCGCGTGTACCTGGGCAAGAATGACAAAGCCTATGTGCGCGGCGATTTGAAAGGCGGCACGTCGTTCCAGGCGTTTCGCCCGGCCAAGCCGCTGAAAGATCCCGTGACCAAGGCCGTGATTGGCTATGAGGCGTTTTATCTGGGCACCGTGGCGCTGCGCGCGCAAGCCAAGGCCGGCAGCGAGGTGCATACCTTCACCGTGGTCAACTCGAAGCAGGAAATGGGCAAGGGCGACTATTTGATGCCGGCGCCGCCTACGCCGATCCGCAACTATTCGCCGCACCCGCCCGAGCGCCAGGTTGACGCGCGGATCGTGTCGATCTATAGCGGGGTCGACTCGGCTGGCCAGAATCAGGTTGTGAGCGTTAATCGCGGCCAGCTTGACGGACTCGATATCGGTTCCGTGCTGCAGCTGTACCATTATGGGAAAACCGTAACCGATCCGGGCGCCGGCAAGGGCTGGCACGGAATGGGCACGTCACAGGTCAAGCTGCCCGACGAGCAATACGGTTCCTTGTTTATTTTCCGCGTGTTCAAGACCATCTCGTACGGGCTGATCATGCAAGTGACGGAGCCGGTGGTCGTCGGCGACGTGGCCAAATCACCGGAGTAAGCACGCCGTGCCTGACATGGAACAAGTACACTGTTCATGCCAGGCCGACGACTTGGCCGGATGGCTGCATCTGGTGCAAACGCCGGGCATCGGCCCGGCGACCGCGCGCAAATTGCTCGCCGTCTTTGGCTTGCCACATCAGATTCTCGCGGCCGGGTTCGACGCACTGGCGCAACTGGTTCCCGTCCCGATTGCGCGCGCCTTGTCTGCGCCGCCCGCCTCGTCCACCGCCAAACTGGTTGCGCGCACCAGCGAGTGGCTGGAACAGCGCGGCAATCATGTCGTCACGCTGGCCGATGCGGCCTATCCACGCGCGCTGCTTTCCATCGCCGATCCACCGCTGCTGCTGTATGTCAGCGGCCGGCTCGCGCTGTTGTCGTGCCCGACCCTGGCGGTCGTGGGCAGCCGCAACGCCACCGCGCAAGGCATGGCCAACGCCGAGAAGTTTCCCAGGCCCTGAGCGCGGCGGGCCTGACCATTGCATCCGGCCTTGCGCTCGGCATCGACGCGGCCGCGCACCGGGGCGGCCTGGATGGGCCCGGCTCGACCATCGCCGTGATTGGCACCGGTTGCGACGTCAGCTATCCCTCGCGCAACCGTGGCCTGGCGCTTCGGATCGCCGAACATGGTTGCATCGTGAGCGAGTACCCGCTCGGCATGCCCGCCATCGCCAGCAATTTTCCGCGGCGCAACCGGCTGATCAGTGGCCTCGCCAGCGGCGTGCTGGTGGTCGAAGCGGCCGCCCGTTCCGGCTCGCTGATCACGGCGCGCGTTGCGGGCGAGCAGGGGCGGGACGTGTTCGCCATTCCCGGCTCCATCCATTCGGCCCTGTCCAAAGGCTGCCACGCCTTGATCAAACAGGGCGCCAAACTGGTGGAGTCGGCCGACGACATCCTGGAAGAAATGCAGTGTGCGCCGCGTGCCATGGCGGCGCCGGCAGCCGGCCCGGAAGGCGGCACATCGACCGACCGACTGCTCGAAGCGATTGGCTACGATCCGGTCGATGCCGACACCGTGGCCGCGCG
>JANPCW010000571.1:0-5289 GCA_031431155.1 Janthinobacterium sp.
CATCGTCTGGTGGACGATGTACTCCGGCAAGAAACCGCTGCCGGGCCCGAACGAACAACTGCAGTCGCCCAAACCAACGAACTTGCCAGAAGACCGCAACCACTGAAGGCTAATGCAGCGTGCGCGGCAAGGACAGGACGAATTCCGGTATTTTTGCTTCAAACTGATGGCCGTCTTCGGCCACACAAAAATACTCGCCGTACATGGAGCCCTGCGGCGTAGCAAGCGCAGTGCCGCTCGTGTATTCGAATTGCTCGCCCGGTTGCAGCAAAGGCTGGTGTCCGACCACGCCTAGTCCGCGCACCTCTTCGATGCGATTATTCGCATCCGTGATGACCCAGTGGCGCGAAATTAATTGCGCTCCGATCTGACCGGTGTTCTTGATCGCGATCGAATAAGTGAACACGAAACTGGTACGATCAGGGTCGGATTGCTCCGGAAGGTATTGGGTCCTGACGCTAACTGTGAACTCGTAAAGAGCCATCGGATATTCCTCAAATAAGGCAAACTGCAACGAATTGAATGAATCGATGATCAATTCTATGTGGGCCAAGCCGGGAATTGCCAGTTTGCATGGCGAAATTGGCGCGGCAACAGCGTAAAATAACACATCTCCCTTACCCTAAGCAGCCCCTTCATGACCACATTTCGCATCGCCCCAAGCATTTTGTCCGCCGACTTCGCCCGCTTGGGCGAAGAGGTTCGCAACGTTGTTGCTGCAGGCGCCGACATCATCCATTTTGACGTCATGGACAATCATTATGTTCCCAACCTGACCATCGGGCCCCTGGTGTGCGAGGCGATCCGCCCCCATGTCCAGGTTCCGATCGACGTGCACCTGATGGTCAAGCCGGTCGACCGGCTTATTCCGGACTTCGCCAAGGCCGGCGCCAACATCATTACCTTCCACCCGGAAGCGTCGGAGCATATCGACCGCTCGCTGCAACTGATCCGCGACAATGGCTGCAAGGCCGGCCTGGTGTTCAATCCGGGCACCCCGCTCCATTTTCTCGATCACGTCATGGACAAGATCGACATCATCCTCATCATGTCGGTCAATCCCGGTTTTGGTGGCCAGTCGTTCGTGCCCCATGCGCTCAAAAAAATTGCCGCCGTGCGCAAGCTGATCGACGAATCGGGCCGCGCCATCATGCTCGAAGTCGATGGCGGGATCAAGATCGACAATATCGCCGCCGCCGCCGCCGCCGGCGCCGACACCTTCGTGGCCGGCTCGGCCATTTTCGGCAAGCCCGATTACAAGGCAGTCATCGACGCGATGCGGCTTGAACTGGCACGCGTGGCGCAATGATGAATGCTGCGCAGCCGGTGGCCAAGTCCGCCTTGCGCGGAATCCGCGCCGCCATCATCGACCTCGACGGCACGATGCTCGACACCGTGCCCGACTTTCATGTCGCGATCAATCGTATGCGCTTTGAGTTCGATCTGGCGCCGATCAGTCAGGCGCTCATCAAGCTGCTCGTTGGCAAAGGCTCGGAGAATCTGATCCGCAGCGTGCTGGCGGTCGATTTCGATGCTGCTCGGGTGGAAACGCACCTGACGGCGGCGATGGCGTCGTATCAGCGCCATTATTTAAGCATCAACGGCCAGTACAGCACGCTTTTCCCTGACGTTTTGACCGGGCTCGACGCGCTAAAGAACGCCGGCTTACGGCTCGCGTGCGTGACCAACAAGCCGATTGCATTCACGCTGCCGCTGCTTGCGCAAAAAGACCTGGCCGGCTATTTCGAGGTGGTCTACGGCGGCGACTCGCTACCACGGAAAAAGCCCGACCCCATGCCCTTGCTCCAAGTGTGCGCCGACTTTGGCCTGGCGCCGCGCCAGGTGGTCGCTATCGGCGACTCCTCGAATGACGCGCTAGCGGCCAGGGCGGCCGCTTGCCCCGTGTTATCGGTGCCATATGGCTACAACCACGGCCGCTCTATACATGAAGTCGATTCCGATGGTATAGTTACCACGCTGCTCGCTGCAGCGCAGTTAATTAGTCTGCACAACCCCAACGCACACTGAATCGCTCCCATGTTTTTCATCAAAAAACCCCATGGCACGCCAACCGGCTCGATTGAGGCCTGGCTTTGGCGACGCTCGCAATCCTGGTCAAAGTGACCCGTATTGATTGCTGCCGGCCGTACTCGTACAGCCGCCAGGTTTTTTGACAACCCACCGCCGGCACCAGCATCTGGCGGCATGGAGAGCAACATGACCGAACTCGAATTCAAGTCCCTGGCAATCGAAGGCTACAACCGCATCCCGATGATCGCGGAAGCCTTCGCCGATCTGGAAACACCGCTCACGCTCTACCTCAAACTGGCGCAGACCCAGAATGCTGGCAAGAATACCTTCCTGCTCGAATCGGTGGTGGGCGGCGAACGCTTTGGGCGCTACTCCTTCATCGGCTTGCCGGCGGCGACCGTGCTGCGCAACTTCGGCAGGACCACGGAGATCGTCAAGAACGGCAGCGTGATCGAGACGCACGAAGGCAATCCGCTCGACTTCATCGAACACTTCCAGTCCCGTTTCAAGGTGGCGCTGCGCCCTGGCCTGCCCCGCTTCTGCGGCGGCCTGGCCGGCTATTTCGGCTACGACACCGTGCGTCAGATCGAGAAAAAGCTGGCGCACACGCAGCCCAAGGACGATCTCGGCCTGCCCGATATCCAATTGATGGTCACCGAAGAACTGGCCGTGATCGACAACCTGTCGGGCAAGCTGTATCTGATCGTGTACGCCGACACCAGCTTGCCGGAAGCGTTTTCGAAGGCGCGCCAGCGGCTCAAGGACTTGCGCATGATGCTGCGGCGCGGGGTGGATGCGCCGGTGACGTCGAGCTCCGTGCGCACCGAAACCATGCGCGATTTCAGCAAGGAAGACTACCTGAAGGCGGTCGACCGTGCGCATGAATACGTGATGGCCGGCGACCTGATGCAGGTGCAGATCGGCCAGCGCATCCGCAAGCCTTACGTCGATTCGCCGCTGTCGCTGTACCGTGCATTACGCTCGCTGAATCCGTCGCCGTATATGTATTTCTACAATTTCGGCGACATGCAGATCATCGGCGCCTCGCCCGAGATCCTGGTGCGCAACGAGACCGCCAGCGATGGAACCAAAAAAGTCACATTGCGCCCGATCGCAGGCACCCGTCCGCGCGGCGCCACGCCCGAGCGCGATGCCGAATTGTCCAAGGAACTGCTGGCCGACCCGAAGGAAATCGCCGAACACGTGATGCTGATCGACTTGGCGCGCAACGATTTAGGCCGCATTTCCGAAATCGGCAGCGTCAACGTGACCGAGCGCCTGGTGATCGAAAAATATTCGCACGTCCAGCACATCGTCTCGAACGTCGAAGGTAAACTCAAGGCTGGCTTGTCGAACCTGGACGTGCTGCGTGCGACCTTCCCGGCCGGCACCCTGACGGGCGCACCGAAAGTGCGCGCCATGGAAGTGATCGACGAACTCGAATTGACCAAGCGCGGCATTTATGGCGGCGCCTGCGGCTACCTGTCGTTTGGGGGCGAAATGGATGTGGCGATCGCCATTCGCACCGGCGTGATCAAGGACGGCATGCTGTACGTGCAGGCGGCCGCCGGCATCGTGGCCGACTCGATCCCGGAGATGGAATGGCAGGAAACGGAAAACAAGGCGCGCGCAGTGCTGCGCGCAGCCGAGCAAGTGCAAGATGGCCTGGACGGGGAGTTCTGAGATGTTACTGATGATCGACAATTACGACTCTTTCACCTACAACCTGGTGCAGTATTTCGGTGAGCTGGGCGAGGATGTGCGCACGCTGCGCAACGACGAAATCACTCTCGACGAAATCGCCGCCTTGAAGCCGGACCGCATCTGCATCTCGCCCGGCCCCAAGACGCCGGCCGAAGCCGGCATTTCGGTCCCGCTGTTGCAGCAATTTGCCGGCCAAATTCCGATCCTCGGGGTCTGCCTTGGGCACCAGAGCATTGCCGCCGCATTTGGCGGTAAGGTGATCCGCGCCAAGCAAGTCATGCATGGCAAGACTTCCATGATTGCGCATACGGGCGTGGGTGTGTTCAAAGATCTGCCCAGCCCGTTCACGGTGATACGCTACCACTCGCTGGCGATTGAACGGTCCTCGCTGCCGGCCTGCCTCGAAGTGACGGCCTGGACCGACGACGGTGAAATCATGGGCGTGCGGCACAAGCAATTCGACATCGAGGGCGTTCAGTTTCACCCTGAGTCGATCCTGTCCGAACACGGCCATGCGCTGTTGAAAAATTTTATCGAGCGCTGAACATGCGGCAGTAGCGCCCGGCCCTACTGCCTTTGACGTCCGCTATTGAGGAACCATTCATGACCACGATCACCCCGCAAGAAGCGCTGCTGCGCTGTATCGAACACCGTGAAATTTTTCACGACGAAATGCTGTCCCTGTTTCGCCAAATCATGTCCGGCGAAATGTCGCCGGTGATGATCGCTGCGCTCACCCTGGGTCTGCGTGTGAAAAAGGAAACCATTGGCGAAATCGCCGCCGCCGCGCAAGTGATGCGCGAGTTCTCGACCAAGGTGCCTATGGCCGACACCACCCATTTGCTCGACATCGTCGGCACCGGTGGCGATGGTGCGCATACCTTCAATATTTCCACGGCTGCCATGTTCGTGGCCGCCGCGGCCGGCGCGCGCGTGGCCAAGCATGGCGGGCGCAGTGTGTCGTCCTCGTCCGGCAGCGCCGACGTGCTCGAAGCGCTGGGCGTCAACATCAATTTGACACCGGAACAAATCGCGCAATCGATCGCGCAAACCGGGATCGGTTTCATGTTCGCACCCAACCACCACGCGGCGATGAAGCATGCGGCGCCGGTGCGGCGCGAACTGGGCGTGCGCACGATTTTCAACATCCTTGGGCCGTTGACCAACCCGGCTGGCGCGCCCAATATCCTGATGGGCGTGTTTCATGCGGACCTGGTCGGAATCCAGGTGCGCGTGCTGCAACGCCTGGGCGCGCAGCACGCGATCGTGGTCTGGGGCCGCGACAATATGGATGAAGTGTCGCTCGGCGCCGCCACCATGGTCGGCGAACTGGTGAACGGCGAAATCCGCGAATACGAAATTCATCCGGAAGATTTCGGGCTGCCGATGATCGCGAGCCGCAATCTGAAAGTGGCCGATGCAAGCGAATCGAAGGCCAAGATGATGGAAGCGCTCAACGGTGAACCGGGCGCCGCTTACGATATCGTCGCCCTCAATGCCGGGACCGCCCTGGCTGGCGAAGCGACTGATGAGGGCGGCGCTGATCACCGGCGC
>JANPCW010000572.1:0-5683 GCA_031431155.1 Janthinobacterium sp.
GTATTTCTCCTATGTAGATAATAAAATCCTGCGGGTACTTCATGAACACCTGGTGCGGCACTGGCCGCGCCTTAAACTTCCGCAGCAAACTGGTGTCTTCGTTTGCCGCGTTTCCACGCGATGCCGACGCTTAATGCCTAAGCGGCGACGGCGCTTCCTGCGTGCCGGCGCTTGTGCCGAATTGACGACCACAGCGATGCGGCAATAAAGGCCACTCCGATCAAGCCGGTAAACACTTCCGGCACATGGAACTTCATGCTGGCCAGCATGATCAAGGCCAGGATACCGATGGCGTAGTGTGCGCCGTGTTCCAGGTAGACGAACTCGTCAAGTGTACCTTTGCGCACCAGGAACACCGTCATCGAACGCACGAACATGGCACCGATCGCCAGCCCCAGCATGATGATCACGACATCCTTGGTGATTGCAAAGGCGCCGATCACGCCGTCGAACGAGAACGATGCGTCCAGCACTTCCAGGTACAGGAAGCCGCCGATACCGCCGCGCTTGACCATGTCGCCTATATTGCTACCTTCATCCTTATTTTCAAGCAGGCTGCTGATCACGTCGACCCCGACATACACCAGTACGCCCCACAAGCCCGCCGTCAGCACCACCAGCTGCCGGCCCGGCTCGACCAGCGACAAACTGGCCATCAGGGTGCCGAGCGCGATCATCACCGAGATCGAGGAAACCTTGCCCAGCGCACCGAGTTTTTCCTCGATCACGCCCAGCCAGTGGGTTTCCTTCTCATCATCAAGCAGGAAGTTCAAGAACACCAGCAGCAGGAAGATGCCGCCGAAAGCTGCCACTTCCGCGTGGTGGTTGGTCAGGTGCGTCGAGTAGGCGTTCGGATCGTTCAAGGCCAGTTGCCACACTTCCAGCAAGCCCAAGTCCGCCGCTTGCGCCACGATCACCAGCGGGAACAGCAAGCGCATGCCGAACACGGCGATGATGATACCGACCCCCAGGAACAGGTTTTGCCAGAATTTGTCCCAGGTCTTGAGCACCGAGGCATTGACCACGGCATTGTCGAACGACAGCGAGACCTCCATCACGCCGAGGATGATGGCAATCCACAGGGCCGTCAAGGCGCCCGCCAGACCGCTATGGCTGTAGCCCCACCAGCCGGCGCCGGCCAGGCAGACCAAGGTGACCAAAAACGAAATTCTAAAATGCTGCATGATCGATTCCCTCGACAATTAGTTGATGCCGAACAGTGTAACTGACAACACCAACCAAAAAATAGAAGATAATAGAACAATTACTTCGTAAAAACAGAAGATGAAAACAACAGGACTTAATTACCGGCATCTCTATTACTTCTGGGTGGTGGCCAAGGAAGGGGGCGTGACGCGCGCCGCCGAGCGGCTGGGGCTGGCGGTGCAAACCATCAGCACCCAGTTGGCATTGCTTGAGCAATCGATCGGGAAAGCCCTGCTGGCGCCCCAAGGGCGGCGCCTGGTGCTGACCGATGCGGGGCGCCTGGCCCTGGCCTACGCCGACCAGATTTTTTTGCTCGGCGAGCAAATGCAGGAAGCGCTGACCGAGGCCGAGGGCGCGAAAATGCGCCTGACCGTCGGCATTTCCGATTCCTTGCCAAAATTGATTGCCTACCGCCTGCTGGAAGCAACGCTGCAGCTGCCGGTCCAGGTGAAGCTGATCTGTTTCGAAGATGAATTCGAGTCCCTGCTGGCCGACCTTGCCCTGCACAAGCTCGACGTCGTGCTGACCGACCGCGCCGTGCGCTCGGGCACCACCTTGCGCGTGTTCAGCCACTTGTTGGGCGAGAGCGAAATCATGCTGTTTGGCGTGCCCGCGCTGGCCGACCGCTATCGCGCCGATTTCCCTGCCAGCCTGAGTGGCGCGCCGCTGTTACTTCCAACACGCAATAATGCGCTGCGGGGCCGGATCGACGAGTGGTTCGAGTTGCACGACGTACGGCCGGACGTGGTCGGCGAATTCGAGGACAACGCCTTGCTCAACACTTTCGGTCGCAACGGGCTGGGCCTGTTTTTCGCGCCGTCCGCGCTGGCCGCCGACATCCTGGAGCAGCTTGGCGCCGTGCTGGTGGGCGAAGTGCCTCAGCTGCGCGAACAGTTTTATGCGATCTCAAACGAGCGCAAGATCAAGCATCCGGCGGTCGAGGCGATATTATCGGCTGTCCACAAGGGAATTTTCACCACCGTCGCGCGCGAATAGGCCCGAATTGGCGCAAAAGTGCCGGCCCCGCGGGCAGTTCGTTTAAGATGCTCAATTCATTTACGAGAAGCTGCGCACCTGTATGCATAATGTCTTGTTGATCCTGGTCGCTCTGTTCCTGGTTGGCCTGAACGGCTTTTTCGTCGCGGCCGAGTTCGGCATCGTCACCTTGCGGCGCACCCGCATCCGCGCCATCGCCAAAACCCAAGGCTTGCGCGGACGCACGCTTGCCAAAGTGCATGGACAGCTCGACGCCTATCTATCGGCCTGCCAGCTGGGCATCACGCTCGCCTCGCTCGGCCTGGGATGGATCGGCGAACCGGCGTTTGCCAGCCTGCTCGAACCCCTGATGAGCGCGGTCGGCATCAGTTCCCCGCAGCTCATTCATGGCATCTCCTTCGCCTTTGCATTCATCTTAATTTCATTTCTGCACATCGTCATTGGCGAACTGGCCCCGAAGACGCTGGCGATCCGCAATCCCGAAGTGATCGGCCTGTGGAGCGCGCTTCCCCTGTACTGGTTCTATCAGACCATGTACCCGGCCATTTACGTGTTGAACACAAGCGCGAATACGGTGCTGCGGCTGGTTGGCCTGTCCAAGGCAGGCGGGCACGATGCCCACTACTCAACCGATGAGCTCAAATTGATTCTGCGTACCAGCAAGCCGGGCGAGCAGTTCACCACGGACGAGCGCAATATCCTGGCGCAAACGCTGGACTTCAGCCAGCTGGCCGTGTCCGACCTGATGCGTCCGATCAATGAAGTGATCGCGCTGCACGCATCCAAGTCGCTGGAAGACAACTTGCAGACGGTGCTGCGCAACCGCTTTAGCCGCTACCCGTATTTCGACCGCAATGGCGACGACGTGCTGGGCGTGATCCACCTGAAGGATTTGTTTTTCGCACAGCACGCCGGCCAGCAGATCACCGACCTGACGCCGTTCCTGCGCCCGATCGATGTGATCTCGGCCCGCATGCCGGCCATGGAACTGTTCCGCCGCTTCCGCGACGGCGCGCCGCATTTCGCGTTGATCGGCGAAAAAGGCAAGCACCCGGTCGGTTTCATCACGCTCGACAATTTGCTGGGCGCGATGGTGGGCGAGATCCGCGACGAATTCCGGATGAACGAGAACGACTGGCTGCGCCAGCCGGACGGCACCCTGATCGGCAAGGCCAGCCTGCCGATCTTTTCGCTGGAACGGATCCTGGGGCTCGACATCGAAAACGAGGAGCTTGGGCTGGACGACGTCGAATCGGTGGGCGGCTTGATCATGGTCAAGCTGGGCGACATCCCGAAACAGGGCCAGAAGATCACCTTCGCAGGCTTCGACATCGTGGTCAAAAAGATGAGCGGGCCGCGCATCGTGCTGATCAAGGTCATCCCGAAACACGAATCCGAAGTCGATCCCGATTTTCACGATTAGGAACCCGCACATCCCGGTCCGGCGCTGAACCTCCAGGCGGCGGGCCCGAACGCCAGTCCAAGCAAGGTGCCCCCCCTTAAGCACCGCCATCACCACAGTCGGCAGGCCATCTGCTGCGCTCGGTCTTCTCGCGCCCTTACGGCGATGCTTGCACAAGCCGCCACCAATTTGGCATAGCGCCATTCGCATGCGCGAGTTGGCGCGCCATCGCCAGACCCATGCAGTCAGCCAGAGCGCAGACTCGTCCGTCTTGAGACGACCAGGCGGAATCTTTTTACCAGCACAGTCGGCAAATTGATATTAATCAATTAACTTTATTGCACAACAGTCATGATTAGGTTAAAGTTAATTATTAGAAATGAATTCCAAGTTTCACTTGCGTGCAGAGGGATTTCAAAATGCTGATTCGACAATTATTTATCGTGTTCGCAGCGCTGACACCGCTTCCCGGAAACGCGCACGTCAAGTGGTTCTCCAAGATGGCCAATTGTGTCACCTCGCCCCTTACACCGCTCGACACCATGTATTCTCCGCTCTTCATCGGCGTCGGTTTCGCCGCCCTTGCTGCGATGTTGATCGTGACCCGGATCGACTGGAGAATTTCACATGGCAATGGCATTGCCACTCGGCATGCAACGCGCCTTGAGCGTCACATCACGGAGTATGTGTCGCCGCTCGTACGCTTCGGCCTGGCCGCGTATTTCGTTTTGATCGCAACATTCTTTCGCGATTCGCCGATCATTCTGACCCCGGACCTCAAGACGAGCGCGGCTTGGGTGCCCATCGTGCAAATCCTGATTGCCATCATCGTGATGTCGCGTCGTACATCCGGGGTTGCAGCACTTTTTATTGTGGTCCTGTATGCATATGCCGTTAATTGCTATGGCTGGTTTCACATGTTTGATTACCAATATTTTCTTGGAATCGCAGCCTATCTAGTGGTCGATTGCCTATATGGGCAGTCAAAAAAAACTCTCGCATTGACCATTCTGCGCCTGTCTATCGGCATCAGTTTCTTATGGGTTGGCGTGGAAAAATGGGCGTATCCAAGTTGGACGCATGAACTGCTCCAACAGGATCTGAAAGGGATACTGATGGGGTTCAACCCCGGGTTTGTCGTGATGGGGGCCGGCTATGTCGAATTTTGTTTGGCATTTCTTCTGATTTTCGGACGCCTATCATCACAAGTGGCCCCAGCAGTCTTGCTGCTTTTAATGCTTTCGGCAATTCCGGTGGTGGGGGTGGTCGACGCGATCGGGCATCTCCCGATTCTCATCGTATTGATGATTCTGGCAACAACACGCAATCGAATTGGGCACTTCCCGCCCGGAATCACGTGGAGTGAATCGAACCCCGTCATCTCTTTCATGATCGGCGTCCCTGGATTTGTCGGGTTATACTATTTCACTCACGAACTGGCCTACGGCGGTCTTCAAAACACGGACTTGGCTACGTGGCTCGCGGCGGCGCTGTTTGTCGTGCTGCTGGGATACAGATTCCAGAGAACCGCACGAAGAATACTCCAGCATGCGCAGGTAGCCTGAATCTTGGATAAGCGAGCACCGTTGCGCTCGCTTTACTGGTTGCCGTCAGCGCGCGCGGTCCAGTCGCGCGCTAGGCTAAACCCGATCGCGAGCAGGGTCGGGCCGATGAACAGGCCGACAAACCCGAACGCGAGCACCCCGCCCAACACGCCCAACAACACCAGCAGGAACGGTAGGCTACTGCCGCGGCTGATCAGATACGGCTTGACCACATTGTCGACCCCGCTAATCAGGAAAATTCCCCACACCAGCATGAAAATGGCCCACCCGGTCTGCCCCTGGTTGAACAGCCACACGGCGGCGCTGCCCCAGATGATGGGCGGTCCGACCGGAACCAGCGAAAACAGGAAGGTGCCCACGCTGAGCAAGGGCACGGCCGGCACCCCGGCGATCATGAAGCCCAAGGCCGCCACCAGGGCCTGGGCCAGCGCCGTGCCGAGCAAGCCATACATGACGCCGCGCACCGTCCGGTTGACGATGTTGGCGACCTGGGCCGCGCGCTCGCCGATCACCC
>JANPCW010000573.1:0-6563 GCA_031431155.1 Janthinobacterium sp.
CCAGGAAACGGACCGCATCTGGGGCCTGCGCCAAGGTGCGCGCGACTATGTGACCAAACCGGTTGATCCGGCCATACTGCTTGCAAAAATCGCGGCCCTCGGCTAGCCGATGGCGCCCGATAACCGCCCCGCGCCAACCGCGTACCGTCCGCTCGCCAAGCCCGATGCAGCCGGCCGGCGAGCCCGCCTGCGCCAGTATCAGGTGCAGTTACTGGAGCGCATGCAGGCGGCCAAGAGCAATCTTGATCCCCGCATCAACCAGTTGGGGGTCGTGCTGGGCGCGTCCTACGGCCTGCTCGATCTGATTGAAGCCGGTGAGATCGTGGCGGTGGGCCCCATCACACCGGTGCCCCTGACCCGGGACTGGTATCTGGGTCTGTCCAATATCCGCGGCAACCTGGTGGGAGTGATCGACATCGCACGCTACCAAGGCCTGCCCGTTGCCATCATCGGGCCCGATAGCCGCATCATCACTTTTGCCGCCGGACTGGGGTTCAACTGCGGCTTGCTGGTATCGAAGGTGCTCGGCCTGCGCAACCTGGCCGACATGGAGCGCCAGGAGGATGGCGCCGGGGCCGTGGCGCGTTATCGCGACCGGGAATTGCGCAGTTGGGACCGGCTCGATCTGTCGCAACTGGTGCAGGACGCAAGATTTTTACATATCGGTCATTAAACTGCCGCTGAGCGGTTCGGCTTAGAACATTGGGAGACGCACTATGGGATTCAAATCGATTTTTTCCAAAAGCAATTTTGGTGGCGCGGACGCGGCGCTAGCGGGCGGCGCGGACTTCGCGCAGCTGGACGCAATCGAGCAACGCGGCAAGGCCGAACCAGGCCACAGCGCTGCGGCCGAGAGCGACCTGCACTTTCAAGACATAGTCGCCAGCCCCGCGCCCGGCGTCCCCTTGCATTTACGTTTTCGCGATGCACTCAAGGGCAAGGGCCGGGACCCGAGCGTACCGCTGCAAGACGATGGCGCCACCGACTTCAAGCTGCCCTTGATCGGCGAACTCGATTTACCGGAACAGATGCGCATCTTGCTGTTCATGCTGTTGGGCAGTATTGCATTGAGCATGTTTTTCGTTTGGCTCAATGCCGACAATTCGGCCGTTAGCTCAAGCCAGACCCAGGTGGCCAGCGATGCGCTGATGCATTCGCAACGGTTGGGCAAGGCGGTGCCTAACGCGATTCAGGGTAACCTGGAAGCGTTCACCCAGCTGCAGGACAGCAAGCTTGAACTGAATCGCGATCTGGACTTGCTGACCAAGGGCGGCACCTATCAGGGCCGCAACATCGCGGCCCAACGCTACGCGACCGCCTCGATCTTGCAGGAAACGCGCAAGACGTGGGCCCGTTCGGACAAGGCGGCGCTCACCATCTTGAACCTGCAGCCCGAGCTCACTGGCTTTAGCGTCACCTTGCGCGAGATGAATGCGCAGGGGCCGGCGCTGCTCAAGCTGACCGAAGAAATTGCGGCGCTCAAGCTGGTGCATGGCGGCTCGCCGCGCGAGCTCGCTGCGCTCGGTCAACTGATGATGCTTACCCAGCGTTTGAGTCGTAGCGCCAGCGAGTTCCTGACCTCAGGCAGCGTCAGCGCGGACACCGCGTTCCAGCTGGGGCGCGACACGACGAGCTTTCGCAACATTGTCGATGGCTTCCTCAATGGCAGCGCGGCGCTCCAACTGAGCCCGATGCGCGAGCCGGAAATCCGTCAAAAGCTGCTCGACGTGCAGGCCAGGTTCGGCCTGTATCAGAAGCTGGTGGCCTCGATCCTGGGCAATGTGAAAAAATTCATCGACGCCAAGAGCGCCGAACAGCTTATTTTTGCCGACAACGAGAAGCTCAAGAGTCAGTTGGCGCGGCTGCAGCGGACCTACCGCTCCGACCAGGATGGGCTCGACAATACATTCTGGCTGATGATCGTTTGCGCCACCCTTGCGCTACTGGCGGCCGCCGGGATCGGGCGCGTCATGCTGCAGGAATCGCGCAGCCGCACCCGCGGTTCCGAGTTGCTGCGGGCTGAAGCGGAAGGCCAGCGCTTGCAGGCGGTGATCAAGGAAGAACAGGCGCAGGCTACCAACGAGCAAAACCAGGCCGCCATTTTGCGCCTGATGAACGAATTGCAGGAAGTGGCGGACGGCGACTTGACGGTGCAGGCCACGGTGTCGGAAGACATCACGGGCGCGATCGCCGACTCGGTCAACTACACGGTCGAGGAGTTGCGCGGCCTGGTGGGCCGGGTCACCAATACGGCCGAGGAAGTCACCTCGGCTTCGAGCCATGCGCAAGCCATTTCGTCGGACTTGCTGACGGCCTCGCAGCAGCAATCGCGCGAGATCCAGGATGCCAGCGCGACGGTGCTGAAGATGGCCAGCGACATCACCGAGGTGTCGAAATCGGCCAACGAGTCGGCCGACGTGGCGCGCCAGTCGGTGGCGGCGGCGCACCAGGGTTCGACCGCGGTGGAAAACGCGATCAAGGGCATGCACGAGATCCGCGAGCAAATCCAGGAAACCTCCAAGCGCATCAAGCGGCTGGGCGAATCGTCGCAGGAGATCGGCGAGATCACTGAACTCATTTCCGACATTACCGAACAGACCAACGTGCTGGCGCTGAACGCGGCGATCCAGGCCGCATCGGCGGGCGAGGCCGGGCGCGGCTTTTCGGTCGTGGCCGAAGAGGTGCAGCGGCTGGCGGAACGCTCGGGCGACGCGGCCAAGCAGATCGGCGCGCTGGTGCGCACGATTCAGACCGATACCCACGACGCGGTGGCCGCGATGGAAAAATCGACCCAGGGCGTGGTCGAGGGGGCGCGCCTGTCCGATGCCGCCGGCGCCGCGCTGTCGGACATCAGCCGGGTCTCGAACCGACTGGCCGAACTGATTCAGGGGATTTCCTCGGCCACCGAACTGCAGGCCACCTCGGCCAACGGGGTCGCGCACAACATCCAGCATATTTTGTCGGTGACCGAGCAAACCCAGGACGGCACCTTGCAAACCGCACAATCGATTCACAAGCTGTCGCTGCTGGCGCAGGAATTGAAAAACTCCGTTTCGCGCTTTCGCGTCGTGGCCTAGGGTTCGATATTCCATGCCCTTCATTGAATTGCCGAGGCAAGCATGACCACAACTGACATTTTGCAAGCACCATCAGCCCAGTTCGACAGCGGTCCGTTGTCATGGGTCATGCTGGAAATCCACGATGCGCTGGCGCGCTCCAACGCGGCCTTGCAGGAGGCCGCGGCGCGCCCTGCGGACGAGCAGGCAACGCCGCTGCAGCACGCCAAGACCTATCTGCACCAGGCACACGGGGCCTTGCAGATGGTCGACGTGGATGGCGTGGGCATGCTGACCGAGGCCGCCGAACAGGCCATGGATCGATTTCAGGACGGCACCCTCGCATGCGACGAGGGCAACGTGGCGATCGTCGTGGAAGGACATCAGGCGGTCACCGAATACCTGGAAGAACTGCTGTTGGGGGTGGCGCCGCAAGCGGTGCGCCTGTTCCCCTACTATCGCGCGGCCCAGGAGATGCTGGGCGCCGAACGAATCCACCCGGCCGACCTGTTTTTCCCGCAGTCGGCGTGGCAGCTGACAGCGCCGGCGCAGGATAGCGCGCCAGTAGCGGGCGCCAGCATGCCCGAGTATGGCGTGTATCGCCAGCGTTTTGAAAAAGCCCTGCTGCCATTTCTCAAGAGTAGCGATCCTGCGATTCGGGCACAGAGCGCGGGCGCCCTGCACGAGACCATTTGCGCGGTCGCCGGCGCGCAGCAAGAACCGCAGGCGCGCACTTTTTGGCGCGCGATGCAGGGCTTCGGCGAACTGGTCGCGGGCGGCCAGTTGGCCTTCGACCTGTATGTCAAGCAGCTGTTCGGCTTGATCAATTTGCAAATTCGGCGCCTGTCGCAAGGCAGCGGCGGTTTGCCCGAGGCGATGCTGCGCGATGCGCTGTTCTTCATCGCTGCCGCCCAACATCCGTCGCCGCTGGCGCAGCAGCTGCGACGCGCCTACCGGATCGAGGGCATGGTCGCGTCCGACTATGACAAAAAGCGTTACGGCCGGATCGACCCGGCTGCGCTGGCCGATGCAAGGCAAGGGTTGAGCGAGGCGAAAGCGGCATGGTCGCGCGTGGCTGCCGATGAGATTGATGACGAGCTTGAAATGGCATTCGGGCAGGCGCTGCTGCGGATGGCCAGCGCCAGCGACAAATTGGGCTTGCCGGCGCTGACCCAGTTACTGCGCGACGTGACGCAAGCGACGCAAGCGACGCTGCCCTCGGTCGCCATTGGGCGCAGTGGACAGTTCGGGCTGGAACTGGCGGAGGCGCTGTTGTTTGTCGAACATGCGCTGGATCAGATCCGGCGCCTGCCCGACGATTTTGGCGCCCACGCGCAAACCATCGGCACCCGCTTGCACGCGCTGGCTGCGGGCCAAACTTTGCCCGAGGCGCCACGCTGGCAGGGCGACTTGTCGCATCAGATCGAACAGGGCCACACCGTGTCGGTGCTGGCCGCCGAGATGAAAATGGGGCTGCGCCAAGTGGAGAAGGTGCTCGACGAATACTATGCCGATCCGGACAAGCGTCCGACCCTGATTCAGATTGACCCGCTCTTGCATCAGTTGCAGGGCGCGCTGGCGATCCTCGATCAAGACCATGCGATGCGCGCCACCGAGCATGTGACGCAGGCGGTGCGCCAATTGGCGGCGGGGCAGGGCGAGCCGGCGCAGGAACCGCAAGTGCTGCAAAATATCGCGCAAAATGTCGGCGCGCTTGGTTTCTTCATCGACATGCTGGCGCAAAATTTCGTCGCCGCCGGCCAACGCTTCGCATTCGATGCGACGCAAGGGATGTTCGGCGCCGTACCGTTCGAGCCGCTTGCAAGCGCCGGCAAGCCCGACGCACCCGAGACGCTGGAAGCTGCGGCGCCGTTGCAAACGGCCGCTGGTGCAGCGCCAGCGCCGTCAGCGCCGCCAGCGCCGCCGGCGCCGGCAACAGCGGCCCCCGCGCCACCCGAAGTCGACGCCGAGCTGCTGGAAATTTTCATCCAGGAGGCGCAGGAAGTGCTCGCCTTTGTCGCGGCCACGCTGCCTGCGGCGCGCGCGCAACGCAACAATCAGGATTGCTTGACGATTCTGCGGCGCTCGTTCCATACCCTCAAGGGTAGTGGCCGCATGGTCGGACTGAATCAGTTCGCCGACGCCGCCGCCAGCATTGAACGGGTGATGAACCGGTGGCTGTCCGAAGCGCTCCCGGCCAGCGATGATCTGTTGGCGCTGCTTGACTGCGCAGCCGCCGACATGAGCGTCTGGGTGCAGCAACTGTTCGCGACCGGCACCTCAAATTGCACGGCGAACGCACTGGTCGATGCCGCCGAACGGGTACAAAACGGCGCGCCGTTCGAGATCGACGGCGCCCTCACGCAACAGGCGCAGAGCGCAGCCGAGACCCCGACCCAAACCGAACCGGAGCTGCCGCCTGAAGCGGCGCCGCAGCCGGACAGTCATGGCATTGTGCCGCCGCTGGCGGCGGGCAACGTGATCGAGTTCCCATGCATCGCGATGCCATCGACACCTAGCGATGATAATGTGAAGCACGTGGGCGGACTGGAAATAGCGCTTCCCCTGTACAACATCTATCTGGCAGAGACCGATGAGCTGGTGCGCCTGTTGCGCCAGGACTTTGGCGAATGGCGCCACGAGCCGCATCGTCCGGTCAGCAGCGAGGCACTGCATGCGGTGCATACCCTGACCGGAAGCTCCGGCACGGTCGGGTTCACGGCGTTGCGCGAGTTGGCCCATGCCCTTGAAATGAGCCTCGATGAACTGGTGCCGCCGGCCGCGGCGCTGGACCGGTCGCAACACGATTTGCTTGACTTGGCCATTGAGCGCATTGAGCAGATGCTGCAAAGCTTCGCGCTGGCCGAGTTGCCGCCACCGCAGCCGGAATTGATTGGCCAGTTGCAGCATTTGCGCCAGCAATTGGCCGAGCAGGCGGTGCTCGCCGCGCCGCACTCAGGCGAACCCGAACCGGGTGACGAGCTCGATGCCTTGCTGGCCCCGGCCCCGGGCCCGGTCAGCAGCGTTGAAACGATCGAAACGACCATCGATCGGGCCCTGGAAGAGCAGGTCAGTTTGGCCGCTGCGCCGGACCAGGCACTCCAAGATCCGATCGATGCCTTGCTCAATGACGACGCGTTCAGCGACGGGTTGGATGCGCCTGTATTGGAGCAGATCGAAGCGGCTCCCGATGCCCAATTCGATACCGCGCCGGATCATCGGTTCGGCCAGGACGCGGCGCAAGCGCCGGGAATCGTCGCGCACGACACGATTCCTGGCGACGATCTGGATGCCGATCTGCTGCCCGTGTTCCTGGAAGAGGGCACCGACTTACTGCCGCAGATCGGCCAAGGATTGCGCTCGTGGCAGCTAACGCCGGGCGATGGCAGCCAGGCCCAGATGCTATTGCGCATTTTGCACACGGTCAAAGGCAGCGCGCGCATGGCTGGTGCGATGCGGCTGGGCCAGCACGCGCATGAAATCGAAACCCACATCGAGAACATGGTG
>JANPCW010000574.1:0-1973 GCA_031431155.1 Janthinobacterium sp.
ACGGCAACGATACCCTCACCGGCGGCGCGGGCGACGACATCATGATTGCCGGCATCAACGCCACCGCCGGCAACGATACTTTTGTGTTCGCCGCCGGTTTTGGTCATGACCAGATCCAAGCACTCTTCGACGCCAATCCGACCGGTGGACAGGACAGACTCAACATTTCCGCGCTCGGCATTAATGCGGGAAATTTTGGGGCTCGGGTAAGCATCACCGACGTCGGAGCCGACACGCTGGTGCAGATCGGCGCCGACTCGATCCTGCTGCTCGGGGTCTTCGACGCCACCACGATCAACGCGAGCGATTTCATCCTGGCGCCTTAAGGAGGTCGTACGAAGCGGACTGGCAGCCCGCTTCGCACTTCCCACGCTCTGGCACCACCGCAGCGGCTACATTGAGAGAAAGGAAAATTGGCGATGAGTATAGTTAACGAGCATCACAAGCCCGAGCAAAAAAGCGATGATGCTTCCGATGTCCCATCCCTGTCGACCGGCGTCACCGCCGCCGGTTACGCCTACGACGACTATCGACAGGTGCTGACCCGGCGCTGGGAACGCAGAGGTTTCATCGAGACCCTGGCGCTGGCCGGGGCCACCTTGGTCGCCGCTCCGTTGGCATCGCTGCTGCTGCCCACAAAAGCCATCGCCCAGCCCGCTGCCGCGCAGGATTTCACGTTCGCCATCCTGGCCGACAGCCATACCATGGGGAAGAAAAACTTCCCGATGAAGGTGCGGTTGCAAGCGGCAATCAGGCAGATCAACGCTCTGCGCCCGGCCCCGGATTTCGTGATGTACCTGGGCGACTCGGTGCACGACGGCACGCCCGAAGAATTCAAATACTTCGAAGAAATCATGGCCGAGCTCAAGCCCAAGGTTTTCTACCTCGCGGGCGAACACGACTGGTACCTGGACATGGGCGAGTACTACATGCAGCACATGATCCGGCAACCGCAACCGTATTATTCGTTTAACCATCGCGGCGCCCATATCATGGCGCTGCACGGCTCGAACCTGAACGATTTCTGGACTGCACGCAATCTTAGCGCCGCCGAGCGGATGCACGTCGCCGGCACCATCAACGACACGAGCCAGGGGCCGTTCATGCTCGGCAAGGCCCAGCTGGACTGGATGGAGCGAGACTTGGCGAACGTGCCAAAAGATGCGCCCATCATCGTGTTTAGCCATACCCCGCTCTACCACTATTATCGGCCCTGGAATTTGTGGACCGAGGATGCGGACGATGCACATGCGATTCTCAAGCCATTCAAGAACGTGCACGTGTTCCACGCCCATGTGCACCACATCGTGGAACATAAAATTGCCAATATGAAATTCTGTGGTGTGCTTTCAACCTCGTGGCCGCACCCTTATCCCGAGACGTATCACACGCTCGGATTGACCGATCAAATGCAGCGCTCCAATCCGGCCATGCCGTTCGATGGCCTTGGGTGGCATGTCGGAAGAGTCGATGGCAGTCGAAAGAATGTTTCGCATGAAGACATACAGTGGACCCTGACTCCCCCTGTTTGACGATCCGATTCCTATAAATGTACGCAATGAAGGGGATAGATATGAATACCACTACAACAATACCGGCGCTCCTGTTGCTATGGGTGTGCGTGGCGCCAGCCATTCAGGCGAAGGACGTACCGCGAGGCGTGCATCTCCAAAGTCCGAAACTTGCGCCGGAACTGATCAACAAAACGCGCGACGAGACAGCCAAGGCGATCAAGCGCGGGGAAGAATTATGGGTGAACCGGAACCTGGGGACCAACGGGCAAAACTGCAATATGTGCCATGCCGACGGTGCCGCAACCCATCCGGAAACCTACCCAAAATATAAGCAGCAGTACGGCCGGGTCGTGACCGCCCAGGAGTTTATCAACTGGTGCATCATCGGTGCGCTGCGCGGACCGAAACAGGAGTTGGGTGGGGAGGTATTGACCGCATTGGAAGCGTATCAAGCCTACA
>JANPCW010000575.1:0-3416 GCA_031431155.1 Janthinobacterium sp.
ATTTCGATCCGGCCCGGCACCATCCGGGCCGGCGACAACCGCCGCTTCAAGGGCGAAGACTTGACCCAAGGCAGCGCCGCCTTGAAAAAGGGCAGGATCGTGCGCCCGTCCGACCTAGGGCTGCTGGCGTCGCTCGGGATCGCCGAAGTGGCGGTGCAGCGGCGCCTGCGCGTTGCGTTCTTCTCGACCGGCGACGAGTTGCGCTCGATCGGCGAGCCGCTTGATGCTGGTTGCGTCTACGACAGCAACCGCTACACGCTGTTCGGCATGCTGACCAGGCTCGGCTGCGACATCATCGACATGGGCATCGTCAAGGATGAGCCAGCGGCGCTGGAAGTGGCCTTGCGCAGCGCGTGCGAGAACGCCGACGCAGTCATCACGTCCGGCGGGGTCTCGGTCGGCGCGGCCGACTACACCAAGCAAATGATGGCGGCCCTGGGCGATGTGGCATTCTGGAAAATCGGGATGCGCCCGGGCCGGCCGATGGCGTTCGGCAAGGTCAAGTCCAACGGCCACAGCGCGATCTTGTTTGGGCTGCCGGGCAACCCAGTGGCGGTGATGGTCACCTTCTATTTTTTCGCGCGCGCCGCACTGCTGCACATGATGGGGGCCGAAGCGCCGTTGACGCCGATGCGGGTCAAGTCGCACGGGGCGATTCGCAAAAAACCGGGGCGCACCGAATATCAGCGCGGAATTTTATCGTGGGATGACAGCGGCAGCGCACAGGTCGCCATCACCGGCTCCCAAGGTTCCGGCATTTTACGCTCGATGTCGCAGGCCAATTGCATGGTCGTCCTGCCTGACGAGCAGGGCAATGTGGACGCGGGTGATCTGGTCGACATCGTCCTGTTCGATGGACTGGTTTGACCCAAGCCGATGGAAGCCGGGCCCGGCCGTCCTGATAAGAGGAGCCACTCACAGCCTCGGAGCAACCGGACGCTCGGCGAGGTAGGCGCCATTTATATCTGTCATCACCAGGCTTGCGATCTCGGCCGGAAATGCTTTTAGTTCCTCGAAACTGAACTGCGGTAGCCGTTCATTGATGAGGCTGACGACAACCTTGGCTTGGCTACCGTCTCGCATCCGTTTCGCATATTCCCGGTCTTTCTGTTCGGTCATCCATAACTTGAAGAGAACGAATGCCCGTGGATCAATGGTAATCATGCGTGCCATGCGGCCGTTGGTACCAACAACGATTTCGCTAAATTTCGGAGCGCTTAGCAGCCAGTCCGCATTTTTGGCTTTGACTGCCCAAAAATCATCGTCCTGCGCAGACATGCGCGCCGGTTCCGCGTCACTGCCAGGACCCATCCTACGCAGGATATCAACCTCGTAGCCCTGCTTGTTGACTGCTGTGTATTTCTGATCTTCACGCAGCGTGAATGAGGAATCAATGCGCCGTAGAAATCCCAACATCCCCTCCGCGAGCGGGCCTTCTTTGGCCGCGAGCGTTAGTTTGCTGCGATTGTCCCAGAGCAGATCAAAGTCGCGCGTGGCAACTTGCCCTGGCCCCACCCTGGCGCTGGCGGCAGTTTCGTACGCATAGAGGGCATTGGTACCAACGACGATGAATTTGTCGCCCAGACCAGCTCGTTTGAGGCCATTGATGATCTCGATGAGCATATCAGGAGTGCGACCTACGCGAAGGGCCTTGTTCATGCGGCGATGCCGTTCGAGGGAGTCGCGCAGATGCCGCTCCATCTCTTGGGCGTGCTTTTTCCCGGAGGTGAACTTATTGTAGATGGCGTCAGTTTCTTGACTGCGCGCACCTAAGCCGGTTTGGGAACCACGCGTGCTCGTTCTTACAAGATAGTCATGTCCCTTTTGATTCCGCCAGATCATGCCGCCCCGATATTGCTTGAGCTTGGTTTGCGCCTGTTCGAACGCAAGGAATGTCTGCCGCGCATCAATGTATTGACGAGCGGTATCTTCGGGAAGATCCAGAGTTTCAATATCAGGAATCATTTTTTGATTCTATGTTGAAAATCCTTATTTAACAATACATTACGACAATAACGAGGTCAGAAACTGAGAACGCATCGTCCCAACAACGATCCCTCTGATCACAGCCCCACGAAATCGTCCACATCGCCCCCCTCGACATCCGCACCCGCCCCCAGCACGACTTGCGCGGCTTCGCTCGGCAAGGCTTCGACCGACTTAAGCTTGCGCGCCATCTGGCGGCTGCGCACCTCGGCCGTCTCGATGTTCTTGGCGGCCCGCTCGAGCGCCTGCTTGGTGGCCGACAGCACGGCGCCAAACTTGCCGAACTCGGTCTTGACGGCGCCCAGAACTTGCCACACCTCGGACGAACGTTTTTCCAGCGCCAGGGTGCGAAAACCCATTTGCAGGCTGTTCAAAATGGCCGACAGGGTCGACGGTCCGGCGATGCTGACCCGGTGTACGCGCTGCACTTCGTCGGCAAGTCCAGGGCGCCGCATCACTTCCGCGTACAACCCCTCGGTCGGCAGGAACAGGATCGCGAAATCGGTGGTCTGGGGCGGCGCCAGATACTTGTCGGCGATGGTCTTGGCTTCGATCCGCACCGCCCGCTCCAGTTCGCGCCCGGCCAGCGCGACGCCGTCCGCGTCGGCCCGGTCGGCAGCCTCGACCAGGCGTTCATATTGTTCCCGGGGAAATTTTGCGTCGATCGGCATCCAGACCGGGACTTTGCCCAGCGCTGCGCCCGGCAGCTTGACCGCAAACTCGACCCGGGCCCCGCTGCCTGCCACGGTTTCGACGTTCTTCGCATACTGCTCGCTGGTGAGCACTTGTTCGAGCAGCATTTCGAGCTGCACCTCGCCCCAGGTGCCGCGCGTCTTGACGTTGCTCAGCACCCGCTTAAGGTCGCCCACGCCGATGGCCAGCTGCTGCATTTCTCCCAAGCCCTGATGCACCCGTTCGAGCCGTTCGGACACCTGCTTGAACGATTCGGTGAGCCGGGTTTCCAACGTCGCATGCAGCTTCTCGTCGACCGTCTTGCGCATCTCTTCGAGCCGCGCGCCGTTGTCGGTTTGCAGGTCGCGGATCTTCGATTCGAGCGTGGCGCGCACCTCTGTCATGCGCTGGGCGTTCGATTCGGTCAGCGTCGACAGGGTTTGATTGAGCGTGTCGGCAAACCGGGTCAGGGTCAGCGATTGCTCCTCGCGCCCGCTCTGGGCCTGGGCCTGGATTTGCTGGCGCATCGACTCAAGCTGCTGCACGGTGGCCCCATGAAACTGTCCCAAGGTGGCTGACAATTCCTGGCGCGTGGCTTGCGCACTTGCCTGCAGTTCAAGGCGCAACTCGCGCTCTACCCGGTCGAACCGATCGCCGGTTTGCTGCTGATACTGTTGCAAATGCGGCAGCAATAGCGCTGCGCCGCCCTTGGCGCGGTCGCGCAACAAGGAGGCAAGCTGCAGTGCGATGGCAACGAT
>JANPCW010000576.1:0-1706 GCA_031431155.1 Janthinobacterium sp.
GTTGACGACAAAGCCGGACTCGGTGAGCCCCTTGTGCAGGTAATCGCCAGCCTTGGGCTCGTCTTCCACTACCAAAATACGCATGCCTTGCCTCGCTTATCGAATGAATGCCGATGCCATTGTCTCTGATCGCGCCTTTGACATGGATTACAAAACTGTAATGTTGGCGTCAGCTTAGGGACCGGACCGGCCTTCTATACTGCATTCTAACGTCACGTAGTGTGATTTGTTCCCACCGGATATGCGTCAAAGGATTGCATCTCATGCCCCATTTTTTAAGCTTGCCTGGATTGGCAGTCATGCTCGCCGTCATGCTTCCGGCCCAAGGCGAAACCGTGCGCGATGCGCTCGAATCGGCATGGAGCAGGCAGCCGGCGCAACATGCGCATGCGGCCCAGCTCGCCGAGCTGGAAGGCAAACGGACAGCGGCCAATGCGCTCACGCCGGAGCCGGCAGCGTTATCGATTGGCCAACGCACCGATCGACCCACAAGCAATGCCGGGCGGCGGGAATGGGAAATTGAAGTGGCGGCGCCGCTGTGGCTGGCCGGACAACGCACCCGCCAGCGCGCCGTCGTGGATGCGGAAAGCGACTCCTACGGTGCTGCGCAAGCATTGGGCAAATGGCGCCTGGCCGGCGAAGTACGGGAGGCATGGTGGCAAGCGCGCTTGGCCGATGCGGAGCGCGACCTGGCAAAACAACGTCTTGACAGCGCCGGTGCGTTGGCGGCCGACGTCGCGCGCCGGGTGAAGGCTGGCGACCTGGCCAAGGTGGACGCGAACCGCGCTCAGGCCGCACAGCAAGCTGCGCAAATTGCCCAGGGTGATGCCGACGCCCGTGCATTTCGTGCGTTGCAACAGTTCACGGCACTGACTGGCGTGGCGACCCTCCCTTTGGCGGGCGAACAGAGCGCCACGCAGCCGGCTGAGGGCCATCCGCAACGTATTGCGGCCCAACAGCAAGCAGCATTGGCGAAAAGGCGCGTCGACTACGCCGGCGCGACGCGGCGCGATGCGCCGGAACTATCGGTGGGGCTGATGCGCGAACGCAGCACGTTCGAGGAACGGTTCGGCAACAGCGTCTCGCTGCGCCTGAAAGTACCGTTTGCCACGGATGCGCGCAACCAGCCGCGCATGGCTGCCGCGGCTGCCGCACGCGCCGAAGCGGACGCAGCCCAGGTTCTTGACAACACCCGCATCGAGGCCGACATCGCCGGCGCCCGCCGTGGGTATGAGCAGGCGCAAACCACGGTGCAACTGTCGGCCTCGCGCTTCGACCTGGCACGCGACACGCACCAATTGCTCGACCGCGCCTTCAAGCTCGGTGAACTCGATCTTCCCGCTCGACTGCTGGCAGAGGCGGAGCGCTTTGAGGCCGAGCGCAATCTGATCCGGGCGCGGCTCGAAGCCGAACATGCGATTTCGACATTAAACCAAGCATTGGGATTGTTACCATGAGTATTAATCGATGGAGTGGCGCGCTCATGTTCGCCGCTTGCCTGACGACCGGTTTTGCCGTCGCGGATGAGGGTCATGCCAAGGAGCCGAAGGCGAGCGCGATGATGAACGCTGCAGACGCTACCACGCGCAGCGAGGCGCAGACCGAATTATTTGAACTGGTCGCTACCAGCGGCAACGGCCAGCTCACGGTATTTCTCGATCGCTTTGCCAGCAATGAGCCGGTAACCGGCGCGAAAGTGGAGGTCG
>JANPCW010000577.1:0-3538 GCA_031431155.1 Janthinobacterium sp.
CAGGCTCAGTTTGGACGCACGGTGCGCTGTTCGATCCGCTTTTCCGGATTCGGGTTGAGCACGATCCGGTGCACGAAAATACTCGGCGTGTGAACGTCGTCCGGATCGATCTCGCCGATTTCGACCAAGTGCTCCACTTCCACAATCGTGATCTTGCCGGCCATCGCCACGTTCGGGTTGAAATTGCGCGCCGTCTTGCGGTACACCAAATTGCCGGCCCGGTCAGCCTTATACGCCTTGACCAGTGCCACGTCGGCCACCAGGCTGCGCTCCATCACGTATTGCTCGCCATCGAATTCGCGGATTTCCTTACCGTCGGCAACGATTGTGCCGACCCCGGTCTTGGTGAAAAACGCGGGAATCCCGGCGCCGCCGGCACGCAGTTTTTCAGCCAGCGTGCCCTGCGGCGTGAATTCCAGTTCCAGTTCGCCGGCCAGGTACTGACGCGCGAATTCCTTGTTTTCACCGACGTAGGAAGCAATCATTTTCTTGATCTGGCGGGTCGTGAGCAATTGGCCCAGGCCAAAACCGTCCACGCCCGCATTGTTGGAAATGGCGGTCAGGTTAGTGACCCCGGAATCGCGCAAGGCTTCGATCAGCGCCTCCGGGATGCCGCACAAGCCGAACCCGCCGACCGCGATGGTTTGACCATCTTTGACGATACCGGCGAGCGCCGCCGCTGCATCAGGATAAACTTTATTCATACCCGTCCCTTATATTGTTATGGCTTGTATTGAGCGAATTCGATTCATGCGTGCACGTTTGTACCGTATCAGCATAAAATACAGGAGCAAAAAGCACAATACCGTAGAACTACCTGCCCCTATCAACCTGCGTCAAGAACTGACATGGCACCGGATGAATGCATCATACGCCATCGATTACGAGTCAATTTTCCTGCATGCGCCGGTTGGCATGTGCATTTCGGAGAACCGCGTCATCCAATCGTGCAACGATGCCTTGGCCGCCATGTTCGGCTATGCGCGCCACGAGCTGGTGGGCCAGTCGTTTAGGGCGCTGTACCCGACGCTGGCCGAGTTCCTGCGCACGGGCGATCGCATTATTCCCATTATGAACACCACGGGTCGCTATTCGGATGAGCGCATCATGCGCCGCGCCAACCAGGAGCTGTTCTGGTGCCACGTCAGCGGACGCTCGCTGGTGGCAAACGAGCCGCTCGGGGCCGGCATCTGGACCTTTGAAGACGTCAGCGAAAAACGGCCCGTCACGGCCGAACTGACCCCGCGCGAGCGCGAAATTGCCGCCTTGCTGGTCGAAGGCAAGACCAGCAAGGTAATCGCACGCCAGATCGATCTGAGCCCGCGCACGGTCGAGATGCACCGTGCAAAGCTGATGCGCTCGTTCTCGGCGGCGACCTCGTCGGAACTGGTGCATAAACTGGTTGGCTTTATCCGCTGAGCCGATTGTATCTTGGTGCCGGCTTTACGCGTGCGCCGGCAACAGTGCGCGGATTGCATCGGGCAGCGGGACCGATTTTTCGGCAGGGAAGTTGACCCACACCACTTTCGCACCTCCTTGCGCGTGTAGCACGCCCGGTTCCCCATTGGCGTCCACCATCCGGATCTCATGCGTCATCTCAAAGCTTGACCGCCCGGCCGGACCGACCAGCGTACGCACCTCGATCGCACCGGGATACTTTAGCTGGCGCATGAAGGTGCAATGGGCGCTGACGATCACCGGGCCCTCGCCATCTGGAACCGGGGTGCTGTCAATCTCGCTGAACCATTCGATGCGCGCCTGCTCGATGTAGCGGAAGTAGACGGTGTTGTTGACGTGCCCCATCGCGTCCATGTCGCCCCAGCGAATCGCCATGCGCGTTGCATGCACCAGCTTGTGGGTCATTGCGCCGTCATGCCATCGTCGGCCGTGATGATGGCGCCGTTGATGAAATGGGTCTCTTCGGCCGCCAGCAACAGCAGCAGGCCGTCCAGGTCTTCCGGTTTGCCGGGACGCTTACGCGGCAGCATGTCGATCAAGCGCTTGCCTTGCTCGCTGTCGAAGTAATCTTCGTTGATTTCCGTCGAAATATAGCCCGGGCAGATGGCGTTGACGTTGATGCCGTACTTACCCCACTCGACGGCCATCGCCTTGGTCATTTGCACCACCCCGGCCTTGCTCATGCAATAGACGCCGATTTGCGGCAGTACGCGCAGGCCCGCCACCGAGGCAATATTGACGATGCGGTGCTGCTTTTTCGGGTCGCCCTTGGCGCGCGCGATCATGCGCTTGGCCGTTTGCTGGGCCACGAAAAAAGCGCCGCGCAAGTTGGTGTCCATCATGTAGGCGTAATCGTCGGGCGTGACATCGACCAGCCGCTGGGTGGTGGAGACACCCGAATTGTTGACCAGGATGTCGATCGGGCCGGCTTCCGTTTCGGCGTGCGCAATGGCCGATTTGATGCTGGCAAAGTCGGTCACGTCGAGCGTGACGACGTGGGCCGCGCCGCCGTCGGACTCGATCTCGGCCCGCAATTCCTTGAGCCGATCGGTGCGGCGCGACGCCAGCACGACTTGGGCGCCGGCCTGCGCCAGCACTTTGGCGAATCGGGCGCCCAAACCGCTGGAGGCGCCGGTGATCAGCGCGATTTTCCCTTCAAAATTGACTTCGATTCCCACGAGATACTCCCTGTCTTGTTGTCCGGTCTTGGGTGGCTGTGCGCCAATGAATCCGCCATCATTACATAAAACCTCAGTATTAGATTGCTGCATCTACTAATGTCCCGCAAAATGGCGCCGAACTTGCAATCTGTGCCCAGAACAAGCACACTCGTGCTTAATTTTTATTAAACCGTGATGAAACCATGACCCAGCCTACCAATATCCTAGAACAATATGGCCCACGCGAAGCGATGGAGTATGACGTCGTTGTCGTCGGTGGCGGCCCCGCGGGCTTGTCCGCCGCGATCAAACTGAAACAGCTGGCGGCCGAAAAAGGCCGGGAGGTATCGGTCTGCGTGCTGGAAAAAGGCGGGGAGCTGGGCGCGCATATCCTGTCGGGCGCCGTCATGGACCCGAATGCGCTGACCGAATTATTTCCGAACTGGAAAGAACTGGGCGCGCCGCTCAACACCAAAGTGAGTGACGACCGCATTTTGTTTCTGACCGAAACCCGCGCCATCCGGACGCCCAACTTCATGGTCCCCAAGTGCTTCGAAAACCATGGCAACTACGTCATCTCGCTGGCCAATCTGGTGCGCTGGCTCGGTCAGCAAGCCGAGACGCTCGGGGTTGAGATTTTCCCCGGTTTTGCGGCCGCTGAAATCCTGTACAACGATGACGGGTCGGTCAAGGGCGTCGCCACCGGCAATATGGGCGTCGGGCGCGATGGCGTGCCGACCGCCGCGTTCCAGCTGGGCATGGAGTTGCATGCCAAGTACACCTTGTTCGCCGAAGGCGCGCGCGGCCATCTCGGCAAGCAGTTGATGAGCAAATTTGACCTCAACAAGGGCAAGGATCCGCAATCGTACGGGATCGGCATCAAGGAACTGTGGGAAATCGATCCGGCCATGCACAAGCCC
>JANPCW010000578.1:0-1809 GCA_031431155.1 Janthinobacterium sp.
GCGGGCGCGCAACGCGGCCGACTCTTCGTCAGAGCGGGAGTAATAGCCGCCATCGTCGGCAGCAGCAGTTTCTTGCTTGTTTTTACGGAGGAACGAGAACAAGCCCATGCGTGATATTTTCAGTGTTGTGAGGATTTTCGAGCTGCCATCACGCCTGCGACGGTCAGGAACGATCCAAAGACCACGATTCTATCATTCTCGCCGGCCCGGCTCATCGCATTTGCAAAAGCCCGGGCCGGATCAGGAAAAATAGTGACTGATCGTTCTTCCGCAGCACCGCCGCCGGCTGCACTTTGCGCTTGCAGCGCTTGCACGGTCGCGGCCAGGCTGGCCGCCTTGGCCGAACGTGCTGAAGGCAGGTCGCAAAGGCACCAGTGATCGACGACACCGCCCAGCGCGGCCAGCACGCCATCGATGTCCTTGTCTTGCATGATGCCAAACACGGCATACGTATACGGATGAAAGCCCATGTTGCCCAGGTTTTGCGCCAGGGCCGAGGCGGCGTGCGGATTGTGCGCGACATCGAGGATGACAGTCGGGCGTCCCGGCAATACCTGGAAGCGTCCCGGCAAGTCGACCATCACCAAGCCGCCCCGCACTTCCTGCGCGCCGACCGGCAACACCAGGCGCAACACTTCGAGCGCGGCCAGCGCGGCGGCCGCGTTCAACAGCTGGTTGGCGCCGCGCAGGCTCGGATAGGCCAGCGAATTGCGGCGCTGCGAGCGCCCGCCATAGTTCCACTGCAGCTTGTCGCCGGAATAATTGAAATCGCGCCCCAGCAGCCACAGATCGGCGCCGATCGCGCTGGCGTGGGCCACCAGCGAGTTTGGCGGCACTGGATCGCTGCAAATGGCCGCCTTGCCGGGGCGGAAAATGCCGGCCTTCTCGAAGCCGATCGCCTCCCGGGTCGAGCCCAGGTAATCGGTATGGTCGATATCGACGCTGGTGACGATGGCGACATCGGCATCGATCACATTGACCGCGTCGAGCCGTCCACCGAGCCCGACTTCGAGAATGACGACATCGAGGCCGGCAGCGGCCAGCAAATGCATGATCGCCAGCGTAGTGAATTCGAAATACGTGAGCGCGGTGTCGGCGCGCACCGCTTCCACCACCATGAAGCTGGCGACCAGGCTTTGATCCGAGGCCAATTGGCCGCCAATCCTGGCACGCTCGTTGAAGTCGAGGAAATGCGGCTTGCTGTAGAGTCCCACCCGGTAGCCGGCCTGCAGCAATATCGATTCCAGCATGGCGCAGGTCGAGCCTTTGCCGTTGGTGCCGGCGACCATGATCACCGGGCAGGAAAACTGCAGCGCCATGCGTTCCTTGACCGCGCGCACCCGTTCCAGACCCATGTTGATCTGGGTTTCGGAATGGCGCGCCTCAAGCATGGCAAGCCAGTCAGGCAGTGTGGTGGGCAGACTTTGCATGGGAGGACTTCAAGATGGGTGCGGCGCGCAACCGAATTTTGCTCGGTTGCGCACCCGATGGTAGCGCTCTGTGCAGCGAACGCGCGCGGGTTTGTGCCAAGATTTATGCCAGGACTTCAACCGCCTGATTTTGCAACAAAGCGAGCAGATGGGCCAGTTCATCGCGCATCTTGCGGCGGTCGACGATCATGTCGACGGCGCCTTTTTGTACCAGGAATTCGGCGCGCTGAAACCCTTCAGGCAGTTTTTCACGCACGGTATTTTCAATCACGCGCGGGCCCGCAAAGCCGATCAGTGCTTTCGGCTCGGCGATCACGACGTCGCCCATGAAGGCGAACGAGGCGGATACGCCGCCCATGGTCGGATCGGTCAGGACGCT
>JANPCW010000579.1:0-2826 GCA_031431155.1 Janthinobacterium sp.
CGTTCGACTGTTGCCAGCGCTTATCCCAGTTCGATTGAACGCCAAACCGCACGAGCTGGACCTTGTTTTCGGAACCGCCAAATTCGACCGACGCCGAGCTCAGCGTGGGAACAATGCCGGCGGCAACGCTCGGCTGGGCTGCCAAAACGGCACAACCGGCGGCGATGGATGCCCATCGTTTCCAATGCAAGGACATGATCATTTTTTACTCTCTACAAGAAGTGGAAATCGACAGATAGCGTACCCGAGTTGATTGTAACGGGGAAACAAAGAAACTGCAGCGCGACGCAATGTCGTTACAATTGGTGTTCTGCTTATCCTCTCCTATAGGTGCTACTTTGACGACTTCGCCCGCGCTACCGCAACTGGCCTTCCTTGGTATTGGACTGATGGGAAAACCGATGGCGCAGCGTCTGCTGCAGGCCGGCTACGGTGTCACGGTATGGAACCGCACGCGTGCCAAAGCGGAGGCCCTGACACAGTTTGGAGCGCAGTGCGTGGCAACGGTCGCCGAAGCGGTGCAGACCGCCGACATCGTGCTGACGATGCTGGAAGCGGGGCCGGTCGTGGCCGAGGTGGCGCACGGGGCGCTGGCGCACCTGAAGCCGGGCGCGTTGTGGATCGACATGAGCTCGACGCGCCAATCGGAGGCCGTTGCCCTACACGCCTTGTTGGCAGCGCACGACTGCGGATTTCTGGATGCGCCGGTATCGGGCGGCGTGGCCGGCGCCGAGGCGGGCAGCCTCGCGATCATGGTCGGCGGCAACCAGACCGAGTTTGCGCGCGCTCTTGCAATATTGGGCGCGCTGGGTCGGCCCACGCTGGTCGGGCCGGCCGGCAGCGGGCAGGTGGCGAAATGCTGCAATCAGCTGATCGTCGGCGCCACGCTCGCCATCGTGGCCGAAGCGCTGCTGTTGGCCCAAGCCGCTGGTGCCGATCCGGCAGCGGTGCGCACGGCGATACGGGGCGGGTTTGCCGATAGCCCGATTCTGGCGATACACGGCCAGCGCATGTTGGAACGCAATTTCGTGCCGGGTGGCAAGGTCCGGAGCCAGCTCAAGGATTTGGAAAATGTGCTGGCGGCAGCGGCCGATGCCGGCCTTTCCTTGTCGGTGGCGATGCTGGTGACCGAGCACTATCGCGCGCTACTGCCAACCCATCCGAACGCGGACCACTCGGCGGCGCTGCTCGCGCTGGAACGAATCAACCCGGGACAGCGCCTGGGCAGCGGACCGGATCAGCTGGCCTGACCCGAACCTGAACCCGAACCTGGCAGCGGCAGGCTGCGCTCGGCCAGCCGCACCCAATAGCTGGTCCCGATCGGCAACAGCGTGTCGTTGAAATCATAGCTGGCGTTATGCAGTTGGCACGGGCCGAGTCCATGCCCGCCTTCGCGGTGCTCGCCGTCGCCATTGCCAAGGAAGACGTAACACCCGGCTTTTTCCTGCAACAGGAACGCGAAGTCTTCGGCCCCCATGGTCGGCTCGACCGAGGCGTCGACCTGGTCGGCGCCGACCAGTGCCTGCATCACCTGCACTGCAAACGCTGTTTCCTTCGCATGGTTGATCAGCGGCGGATAGTTGCGTTCAAACGCGAAATCGACATCGGCGTTAAAGGCCGCCGCGGTATGTTGCGCGATCTCGCGCATGCGCCGCTCGATCAAGTCCAGCACCGGTGTGTTGAAGGTGCGCACCGTGCCGACCAGGGTGGCCTGGTCCGGAATCACGTTGGTCGCGCTGCCGGCATGGATTTGCGTGATCGACAGCACGGCCGTATCAAGCGGACTTTTTTCGCGCGTGATGATGGTCTGCCAGCTTTGCGCGATCTGCACTGCGATCATGACCGGGTCGATGCCCTTGTGCGGCTGGGCCGCGTGCGCGCCTCGGCCTTTGACCACGACGTGAAATTCGTTACTGGAGGCCATCATCGGACCGGGCGTCACGCCGAAGGTGCCGACCGCCATGCCCGGCCAGTTGTGCATTCCATACACGGCGTCCATCGGGATTTTTTCAAACAGCCATCCTCTATCATGCGGCGCGCGCCGCCGCCGCCCTCTTCGGCCGGTTGGAAAATCAGGTACACGGTGCCGTCGAAATCGCGCTGCCGGGACAGGTAATTCGCCGCGCCCAGCAGCATCGCGGTGTGGCCATCGTGCCCGCATGCGTGCATTTTGCCCGGGTTGACCGAGGCGTGCGGGAACCGGTTCACTTCCTGCATCGGCAGCGCGTCCATGTCGGCGCGCAAACCGATCGCGCGTGCCGAGTTGCCGTTCTTGATCATGCCGACCACGCCGGTCACGCCCAGTCCAAGCACAAACGGAATGCCCCATTCGCCCAGCTTGGCCGCGACAATATCGGCGGTGCGCTGTTCTTCGTAACACAGCTCGGGGTGGGCGTGCAGATCGCGCCGGATCTGCTGCAGCTCGGATTGAAACGCCATGACGGGCTCAACAAGATTCATCTGGTACTCCGTTATGTGGCATGGGCGTCGGTTACGCACCTTGCCGGATAGTGTGGGCCTGACAAGCATTGTAGCGCCTGCCGCGCCGCTGCATCATGCGTAGCGCCAAAGCAGTATCCGGATCGTGAAATTGGTTTACAGTACAGGCCTGACCCACCGTTTTATTTGGATGATGTGATGACGACCACTCAAGTTCGCGCAGTCTGTCCGCACGACTGTCCCGATACCTGTGCCTTATTGATTACCGTCCGGGATGGGGTGGCCACCGAGGTCAAGGGCGATCCGGATCATCCGAGCACCGCTGGCGTGCTGTGCACCAAGGTCGCGCGCTACACCGAGCGCACTTACCATGCCGAGCGCCTGCTC
>JANPCW010000580.1:0-5081 GCA_031431155.1 Janthinobacterium sp.
CGCTCGGCAGCGATGGCCTGGATGTCATGCTGGGCGGCGGAAAGCAGTTTTTCACGCCGTTCAAGGACGGCGGAAAACGCGCCGATGGGCGCGATCTGATCGCCGAAATGAAGGCAAAAAATTACGCTTACGCCAGCAACAGCGGCCAATTGGGTGCGATCGACGGCACTAAGACCGATCGCCTGTTTGGCCTGTTTGCGCCCGGCCATATGAGCTATGACCTCGACCGCGATCCGGCGCTGGAACCGAGCCTGGCCGAGATGACCAGCAAGGCGATAGATGTCTTGAGTCGCAACAAAAAAGGCTACTTCCTGATGGTGGAAGGCGGGCGCATCGATCACGCCCTGCATGAAACCACCGCCAGGAAAGCGTTGCAGGATACCGTCGCGTTCGACAACGCCATCAAGGCTGCGCTTGCCAAAGCAAGGATCGGCGATCCCGACCTCAAGAACACGCTGATCGTCGTCACTGCCGACCATGACCACACACTGGTGCTCAATGGTTATGCAAAACGCACCGGCAAGACCGCGCCTGGCAATCCTGGTGTGCTCGGCATCGTTAAAAACTATGTGACCGGTGCAGCGGACAAAGATCTCGATGGCGCGCCGTATTCCATCATCGGCTTTGGCAATGGCGAAAACCGCGTCCAAGGCAGCCGGGCCAGCCTGGCCGGCCTCGACGACAGCGTCACCGGCGCCAACACCTACCACCAGGAAGCGGCCGTGCGGGTCGCCGCCGGCAGCGAAACCCATGGCGGCACCGACGTATTCCTGGGCGCGATCGGCAAAGGCTCGGACAGTTTCCTCGGCACCATCGACAACACCAAAGTATTCGGTTTGGTGAAAACTGCGGCTGGCCTGTAACCACATTGTTGAGAATGGAATATACATCATGAAACGCACACTATTCACCGCCGCCCTGGCGCTCTGCTTTGCCGACGCGGCCAATGCCGCGGGCGAAGCCAAGAACATTATTTTCTTCCTTGGCGACGGCATGGGCCCGTCCACCGTTACCGCTTCCCGCATCTACCGCTACGGCGAAGACGGCAGCCTGAACATGGACAAGCTCGAGCGCACCGCACGCATCAAGACGTACTCGAATGACGCCCAGACCACCGACAGCGCGCCCTCGATGGGCGCCTACATGACGGGCGTGAAGATGAACAATGAAGTCATCTCGATGTCGGCAGACACGCTATCGGTCGAACCGGGCAAGGACGCCAACGGCAACCGGACCGTCAATAACTGCGCAAGCAGCAATGGCAGTCCGGCTCCCACCATCCTGGAGCTGGCCAAAGCGAAGGGCAAGGCAATCGGCTCGATCACCACCACGGAACTCACGCATGCCACCCCGGCATCGACCTTCTCGCATATCTGCAACCGCAATGCGCAATACGCGATTGCGGCGCAAGTCGTGCCGGGCGGCGCCGGTTACAACGCGGCCCTTGGCGAAGGGGTCGATGTGATGATGGGAGGGGCGCGCAATCATTTCACGCCTTACGCCGCCGCGACCAACCCGGCCGGGCGCTTCGATGGGCGCAATTTGCTGACTGAACTGGCCGCCAAGGGATACACCGTCGCTTCCACCAAGGCCGAGATGAGTGCAGCCGCCACCGACAAGAAATTCATTGGTCTCTACAGCAGCAAGAGCCATCTGGAATACGAACTGGATCGGGTCGCCAGCCCGCCAGTGGGCGAAGGCGCCAACCAGCCCAGCTTGGCCGAGATGACCACCAAGGCCATGGACATCCTGTCGAAAAATGCGAATGGCTATTTCCTGATGGTGGAAGGCGGGCGCATCGATCACGCCCTGCACGGCACCAATGCCAAGCGCGCCCTGGTCGACACCATCGCGTTTGACGACGCCATCAAGGCCGCGCTGGACAAGGCCAGGCTGACCGATCCAACGCTCGCCAACACCTTGATCGTGGTCACCGCCGATCACGATCACACGCTGGCCTTCAACGGCTACGCCAAACGCGGCAATCCTATCCTCGATATCAACCGCACTTACAAGGACGGTAAGCCGGGCAAGGATGCCGACGGCAATAGCTATACCACGCTAGTGTTCGGCAATGGCCCGAACCGCCCCAACCTGCGCACCAATCTAGACAGCGCAACGGTGCTGGCAGATAACTACCAACAAGAAACGGGCGTGCGGCTGTCAAGCGAAACCCACGGCGGCGGCGACGTCAAGCTATTTGCGACCGGTGCCGGTTCCAACATTTTCAAAGGGACGCTCGATAACACCAGGGTCTTTGGCTTGTTGAAGTCAGCTTTCGGTTTCTGATCCGGAGCCGCCAATTTGATCCAGGAGTGGGCCGGGATGCCCACTCTCGTCTTTTGAAGAACTCCATGAAAATCTCACCGCTTTATATTGCTGCCGTTTGTCTGGCGAGCGCCGTGCAGGCAGCGCCGACCAAGCAGGCTGCCGCCCCCGATCTGGATCTGACGATCGAATACTACAGCAAGGTCTTGACACCGGAAGGCGTGACACGCGAAGCGCGCTACCAAGAAACAATGTTGCGCCGTCCTGGCCACGTTTGGGTGGCGCGCGTGCTGCCAAGAAATGCGGCCGATCAGCACGACCACGAGGCAAAACAAGCGCAGCACAAGCATTTCAACCACGTCATGATTCCTCGCCATGTACTGCTCGAAAACGGCAAACTGCGGGTCCAATACATCGCCGCGCATGACAAGGAAATCGTGAACATCCCGGCCTCGGAATATGACGTCGTCAACTTCGATGGCTCATGGGAAAACACCTATTACCTGCTCGATCCCAAGCTGGTCAACGCCATGCCGCTCTCGGCGCGGGCCTCCCAAATTCCAGGCGCGCGCTGGAGAGAGCGCGAGAAAGACGGCGTGTATCAACGGGTATTGTGGGACGATCGAAAACAGATAGCGCGCATCATCGAAAGCGGCGACCAGGGCGCCACTTTCTACCGCCGGGTCGAGGTGACGCTGCAAACCGGCCTTGCCCGCGATTTGCCGTGGCAAAATCTGAAAGGCTATGCGCAAAAAGAGTATGCGGATTTTCTCGATTGAGTGTTTAGGGTAGGGCAGTTCCAATCGCCCGTCATCAGGGACTGCCAACGAGTAGGTTGGGCTGCAAGCCCAACGTTCAACCTGGCAAAACGTCGAATATTTTTTGGTCAATTAATGTTGGGCTTTGTAGCCCAACCTACGGCTCTATTACTCGAACGCCAGTACAAGCCGCTTACCCAACGCTGCGGCGGCTTTTTCAAGCTGCTTCAACGTGGGGTAATGACGTGGATCTTCCAAGCGCTTGGCAGCGGGCCAAGACGTTTCCAGCGTACGCGCAATCTCGGCCAACGAACGATCCCCTCGAGCCCAACGTACTAGAAGCGCCGCCTGTGTCTTGGCGTCTGGGGCGATGTAATGCGCATCGGCCATGCCCTGCGTAGGACGCGGAATTTCACGGCCCGACTCGATGTAATGCTCAACGACGAGGGAAAGCACCTCGGCACCGTTAAACTCACATTCGTCAACGGTTTCTCCCTGGGTGATAGCCTCTGGAACATCGACAAAGCGCACAAAAAACCCACTTGGTTCCTGCGGCTCAAAAATAGCAGGGTAATGGATGTCCATGTTCTTGCTCCTCATTTCAGTTTCACGCCCGTTTGCCGTTCGATATCGGCCAACAAGCCGCGACCGATCTCGGCAGTTCCATGAACGGGAACCGGCACCACGCGACCCGCCTTCTCCAGCATGTGGTGGCTACCGCGCACCCGCTTTACACGCCAACCTTCGGTCTTGAGACGCCTTATGACGTCGTTACCGTTCATGTTTTCAAATATAGATCAAAATTGATCTATCGTCAAGCCCGCCGCCGCCAGCCGAAAATGATTGACGTGAGCGGTCGACAGCCAGCGAAGCTAGTCGGCAGTCCGTTTTGATGAAAAAGGCAGTTAAACGCGAATATAACCAAGCGGGTCTTGACAATAGGGGACGGCCAACGAGTAGGTTGGGCTAGCAAGCCCAACATTCAATTTGGCAAAACGTCAAATTTTTTTGGCAATTAATGTTGGGCTTTGTAGCCCAACCTACGGCCCTGTTCGAAAGCGACCCAGAGTGGGCGGCCCCGGTTCTTTGGCGCAGCGAGTTTCGCAACGTTCTGGCTGGCTACATGAGGTGTAAGACGCTCACATTCGATCAAGCCTACTCCCTGCAGAGCGACGCTGAAAGCCTGATGGCAAACTCAGAGTTTGAGGTCGATTCACATGCGGTGCTTGAGCTGGTGCGAGACAGCGATTGCTCGGCATACGATTGCGAATTTATCGCTCTGGCGACCAAGCTCAATACGAAGGTGGTTACGATGGACAAGAAAATGCTGCGAGCGTTTCCCAAACGCTCGGTGGCACTCTCTGCGGACTAACATTCGAGTTCAGCGGCTGCCGAAGACAGTCCGCTGGAACGCAGGGTTAAACCGCATCTGGCTGCGGCGCTCGAAACATTAATGGCGCATCGGCGAAATCTCAGCCTCGGCCGTGATCGAGTCAATCGCGATCAGCCTGGCCGCCCCGTGCTCCGCGTCTTTAGAGTGCGCTCTGGCGCGCGTTGGCCAGCGTGACATACTGCGCCAATCCGACCGTCTCGGGCCGCATGCTCGGGTCGATACCCGCATCGATCAGCTGCTGTTCGGTGAACATCCCAGCCAGGCAGTTGCGGATCACTTTGCGCCGTTGCGAGAACGCCTTGAGCACCACTTCTTCCAGCACCATCGCATCGCACGGCAGGGGATTGGCGATCGGCACCATGCGCACGATCGCCGACTCGACCCGCGGCGGCGGCTCGAACGCGGTGGGCGGCACCACGAACAGCAGCGCCATGTCGTAGCGCCATTGCAGCATCACCGACAGCCGGCCGTAGGTCTTGCTGCCCGGCGGGGCCACCATGCGCTCGACCACTTCCTTTTGCAGCATGAAGTGCTGGTCCTGCACCAGCGGTGCGATCTCGGTCAAGTGAAATAGCAGCGGGCTCGAGATGTTGTACGGCAGGTTGCCGACCACGCGCAGCTTCTTGCCTTCGGCCACCGGGATCTGTGCGAAGTCGAACTTA
>JANPCW010000581.1:0-4122 GCA_031431155.1 Janthinobacterium sp.
GCACGCGCGAATCGATCCGCGCCATTCTGGCCCAGTTCAAGTCGCATGACATCCGTCGGATTGTCGCCCTGCGCGGCGACTTGCCGAGCGGCTACGGGGCGTCCGGCGAATTTCGCTATGCCAGCGAACTGGTTGAGTTTATCCGCGCCGAGACCGGCGACTGGTTCCATATCGACGTGGCGGCCTACCCGGAAGTGCATCCGCAGGCGCGCTCGCCCCAGGCCGACCTGGACAATTTCGCGCGCAAGGTGCGCGCTGGCGCCAATGCCGCCATCACCCAGTACTTCTATAACGCCGATGCCTATTTCCAGTTCGTTGAACAGGCCCAAAAGCTGGGCTTGCACGTGCCGATCGTGGCCGGCATCATGCCGATCACCAATTACACTCAATTGATGCGGTTTTCCGACATGTGCGGCGCAGAAATCCCGCGTTGGATACGCTTGAAACTGGCCAGTTTCGGCGACGACAGCGCGTCCATCAAGGCCTTTGGTCTGGACGTGGTGACGCAACTGGGCGAGCGCCTATTGGCCGGTGGCGCACCGGGGCTGCATTTCTACAGCATGAATCAGGCGCAAGCGACCACGCAATTGTGGCAGCGCCTGGTCAAGCCTCGGTAAAGATGTAATCGAGTGCAATGTCGTGCGGCGCGCTGTCAAACTGCGCCGCAAGGCAGGAATAGGCCACGCCGATGGTGGTCGGGCGCGGCAAATGTTCGAGGGTACGGTCATAGAAACCGCCGCCGTAGCCGAGCCGGAAACGCGCTTGGTTAAATCCCAGGCAAGGTATCAACATCGCCGGCGGCGGGCTCGTCTCAAAGCGCAAGTTAGCCGGAACGGCAATCCCCATGGCATCCTTGGCCATCGGTTCGCCCGGCTCCCAGCTGGCGAACGCGAGTTGCGTATCCTTGCCCAGCACCACCGGCAGCACCAGCCGCACGCCGCAGCCGGATAGTTGCGCGTAGCTTGCGCTCAGGTCGGGCTCGTCGGCAAGTGGCCAGTAAACCGCCAGCAGCGGCACGCGCGCGCCATGCCACCACGCCACAATGCGGGCCCCGATCAGGTGATCCCAGTGCGCGCGCGTGCCCGCGTCGAGCGCGCGCCGCGTGGCCCGCAGCGCCTTGCGCAGCGCCGCCTTGTCGCCGGACTGGTTGGCAGGGATGTCCGATTCGACGTTTGTTGCGCGGCTCGACAGTTCTGTCGAATCGCGTCCTGTTTTCGGCGTGCCGGTCATATAATGAATATTGTCGAAACTGAGAATTGCAAACTGATGCTCCCGTCAAAATTGATCGCCGGCGTCGTCCTTGCCGCCACCTGCGCATTGCCGGCGCCCGCGCTCACGCAAAGTGTGCCAGATGCACGTGCCGATGACGACGCATTTTTGTTGCTGCGCGACGCCGCACGCAAGGAAAATACCGAAAAAGCGGCCATCGTTGCGGCCCGCCTCAGCGCCTATCCGATCCCGTCCTACGTCGATTATTATCGGCTGAAACCGCGCATCATGGATGCCTCGCCCTCTGAAATGCGCGACTTTCTGCAGCGCTACGCGGGCAGCGCGATCGCCGACCGCCTGCGCAACGACTGGCTGCTGGAACTGGGGCGCCAGCGCGACTGGGTCAACTTCGACGCACAGTACCCGCAATTCGTGTTGAATGACGACCTTCAGGTCAAGTGTTATGCCTTGCAGTCGCGCGCGCTCAAGGGGCAAAAGGTGGGCGCCGAGGCGCGCGCGCTGCTGGTTGCGCCGCCCAATTATGGCGAGGCCTGCGGCGGCCTGATCGACACCCTGGCGCAAGCGGGCCAGTTCGATGCCGAGGATCTGTGGGCACAGCTGCGCCTAGCCGGGCAATTTAATGCGGCCGACGTGGCGCGCCGCATCGCGTTGCTGGTGGGCGGCTCGGACACCCACGTAGCCCAGGCCATCGCGTTCCCGGCGCTGGCGCTGGCGCGCGGCGCCGGAGAAGGCCGCGCCGAGCATGAAACTTACCTGCTGGCGCTGGGCCGCATGGCCCGAACCAGCCACAAGATTGCGGCGTTGGCGCTGCGCCGGGCCGGGCCCGGCTTGACGCCGCAGGAACAGGCGCTCGGCTGGGCCAACATCGCGCTCCAGGCCTCGTACAGCCTGGCGCCCGAACTGACGCAATATTGGCAGCAGGCGCGCGGCGCGCCGCTCTCGCTCGACGCCCATCAATGGAAAGTGCGCAGTGCCTTGCGCCAAGGCGACTGGCCGCTGGTCAAAGCCGACATCAAGGCCATGCCGACGGTCTTGCGCGACGACCCGGCCTGGATTTACTGGCTGGGCCGGGCGCTGCAGGCGGAGACGCCCTTGGTTCCCAGCCCGGGTGCGCAAGCCCTGTTTCGCGAGATCGCCGATCAAAACAATTTTTATGGACAGCTCGCCAGCGAGGAGCTGGGCCATAAAACCGCGATCCCGGCAGCCGCAGCAGGCATCACGCCGGCTGAAGTGGCGGCGTTGCGCGCCAACCCCGGGTTTGTGCGCGCGTTCAAATTTTTCAGCATGGGCCTGCGCTTTGAGGGCACGCGCGAATGGAACTGGGAATTGCGCAAGCTAACTGAGCGCAACCATCTGGCGGCGGCCGAACTGGCGCGCCAGCACAATATCCTGGACCGCATGGTCAACACTTCCGAGCGCACCCGCACCGAGGTCGATTACCGCCAGCGTTTCCCGGCGCCGCACCTCGACGTCGTGAGCCCGGTAGCGCAAACCCTGGGCCTGGACAAGGCCTGGGTGTATGGCCTGATCCGGCAGGAATCGCGCTTCGTGATGGATGCCCAGTCGCGCGTGGGCGCCTCCGGCCTGATGCAGGTGATGCCCTCGACCGCCAGTTACGTGGCCAAGAAGATCGGGCTGACCGATTTTGCCCACCACATGATGAACGACGTGCGCACCAATATTTTGCTGGGCGTCAATTACCTCAACATGGTGCTGGGCGATCTGGACGGATCGCAAGTGATGGCGACGGCCGCCTACAACGCGGGACCGGGGCGCATGCGAGCCTGGCGCGCCACCTTGACGCGGCCGATGGAAGGGGCGGTTTTCAGCGAAACGATTCCGTACGCGGAAACCCGCACCTACGTCAAGAACGTGATGTCCAACGCGACCTACTACGCGGCGCTGTTCGAGAACCGGCCGCAATCGCTCAAGGCGCGCCTCGGCACAGTCGTGCCGAAGGACTATCTGTCCACCGACCTGCCTAATTTGCCTAATCTGCCTAATCCAGCGCCAGCGGTGGGCGCGCCCGAGACCAACCCACCAGCGGCCAGTGCGCGCGAGGCCAACCCACCCGAGGCCGGCGCACCTGAGGGCGGTCCGCCCGGCACCAACCGTGAGGAGCGATGATGGACTCGATGACCGTGCTGGTGGCTGGTGGCAGCGGCTTTGTCGGCCGCCATCTGGTGGCAAAACTGTCGGCCGCTGGTGCGCGCGTGGTCGTGCCTACGCGGCGTTACGAAAACGCCAAGCATCTGATTTTTCTGCCGCGCGTTGAAGTCGTCGAAACCGACATCAACGACGCCGCGGTGTGCCAGCGGCTGACCCGCAACATGAACGTCGTGGTCAATTTGGTCGGCATTCTCCATTCGCGGCCGGGTACGCCGTACGGGCCCGATTTTGCCAAGGCGCACGTGGCGCTGCCGCGCCAGCTGGTGGCGGCCTGCGCTGCCAACCACGTCAAGCGTTATCTGCACATGAGCGCGCTCGGTGCGGCAGCCGACGGGCCGTCGATGTACCTGCGCTCGAAAGCGGACGGCGAACTGGCCGCGCGCGCCAATCGGGCGGTGGCCGCGACGGTTTTCCGTCCCTCTGTCATCTTCGGGCCCGAGGACAAGTTCCTGAACCTGTTCGCAGCGATGCAGCGCCACTTGCCGCTGGTGCCGCTGGGCGGCGCCGACACGCGCTTTCAGCCGGTGTTCGTGGAAGATGTCGCACAGGCGTTCGTGCATGCGCTGGACGACCCGCAAACCAGGCACCAAACCTATGAACTGGCGGGCCCGAACGTGTATACCCTGGCCGAAATCGTGCAACTGGCAGGCCAATATTCGGGGCATCCGCGCCCGCTGATCAAGCTGGGCCCCGGGCTGGCGCGTCTGCAGGCACTGGTCCTGG
>JANPCW010000582.1:0-1542 GCA_031431155.1 Janthinobacterium sp.
GTGGATACGACAATCTGCGGGCGCTGGATCGGGATGGGCAACTCGATACTGTTGGCGCGATGACGTGATTCTGGTGTAAGAAGCCTGCACGCGCCTGCGACTGTATAAGCGGCAGGATCGCAAGGCGGATCAAAATTTAGGCCTTACGCGCGTTGCCAATAACTTTGGAGCACGGCTCCGATGTCTACGTTGTCGACGATGTATCAAGGTTGAACAATATACGTTGCGATCAACCTTATTTCAAAGGAGAAAATGATGAAAACCAAGTTTGCCAAGCTTGCCCTGATTGCTGCTCTAAGCGTTGCAGGCGCAACGACAGCGTTTGCCCACGAAGATTACACAGAAGGGGGTTCTAGCCACTGGATTTCACATGTTGTCGTGAACAAGAGCCGGCCAGCGGCCAATCGGATTGATCCATACGGCTATGCGACATCCGGCACCGCTGAGCGGGTGGTCGATGTCGACCGCACCAAATCCTTATACGTCACACGTATCGAAACCGTCCAGATTAACATGGGTGGCAAGAGCGTTATCTGGACGTTTGATACCCTGGGCACTCGATCATTCGCGCTATCGAAGATCGTGCCCGGGGCTGATGGCGTCATGGTTCAGGTGGATGAGAACCCTATGTACAAGGGCAACTGACAGAGCAGTGCGTCGGCATCGCGAAGATCGGTTATTAGGGCAACACATGGAAGATGGTCCCGGCCGGCACGTACCAAAAAACCGCATCCAAGGCTTCCCCGACCGGCTACGACCCGCAATGAGTTCAAGGAAATCAAAGCCTGATCGCCAGTGCCAGAAAAGCGGAGCGCCCACGATGACAACACGTCGCTCCCGCGCGCCGAAGCACTGCGGCACTCCCGCTTGCGCTCAAGAAACCAACTTACCTCGTCGCGCCGGCGTGGGGCTCAGACCTGAGTATTTCCGGCGGATCGTCGAGGCCTGGCCCAATTTCGGTTTTTTTGAAGTCCATGCCGAAAAGTCCATGGTGGGCGGCAGTCCCATGCACCATTATCTGCCCCCCATCCGGGATCGCCGCCCGCTACCCATTCATGGCGTTGGCTTGTCGATCGGCGGCGAAACGCCGCTATTCCACACTCACTTCGCCAAACGGACGGCGCTGCTCGATTGCGGCCGTGTTCTGGAAGTAGGGTCAGACCAAGATCTGGGGGCTCGTCATCGATTTCGTCAATGGCCCGTTTCACCTCGGTTGGCCGGACTTGTCCGATTCGTCCTTGGCCTTGTTCAGGGACGAATACTGCCTGCCGCTGATCCCGCCGGAGCTGACCGCGCCGATGGCAGCGTTTGCCGCGCATTTCTGCCCGCTATTGCTCCTCGTCGGTCGGGCGGCGCGATTTTCCGGTCTTGCATTGCGCGTCATGGCCACGACCATCCAGAACCTCGTGTACCCGGGCGCCTATCCGGCGCACGGCGTCTGGGCGACCGAATTACTGGGTCTGATTGCCAAGTGTCTCGGCAAGATTTCGCTGGATCACTGGCCTGTTCGGCGATACCAGGCGTCGTTGCAGCATTCACAGC
>JANPCW010000583.1:0-15935 GCA_031431155.1 Janthinobacterium sp.
GCCACCTGGCGAGCAGGGGCGCGGCGTTTGGGCGAGAATCCGCGAATGTCGCCAAGCAAGCCGTCACTTCCCTTCAAATTGGGTCGGCCCAGGGATCCAACGCGGTCAATATTGCCGGCCAAGCCGCCATCTCGGGCGACGCATCGGGGCAGTCAAGCGCCAACGCGGCAAACAAACAGTAAAAACGGAGTTGTCGTGTGCAGCAAGGGCCGCGCTGTGCGGCCCTTGCTGTTTTGTCGAGCGCACTGGTAAACTACGCCCCTACACTCTTTCGCATTGGGCGATTCGAGCGACCTTGTGAGTTACGCCATGTCTGAAACACCACTTTCCCTTTTCTCCGAACTGAACCTGAGCGAGCCTTTGTTACGTGCGCTCAAGGACGTCGGCTATGAGTCCCCGTCGCCGATCCAGGCGGCCACGATTCCCCTGTTGCTGGCAAACCGCGACCTGCTCGGCCAAGCCCAGACCGGCACCGGCAAGACTGCCGCGTTCGCCTTGCCGATCCTGTCGCGCATCGATATCCGGCAAAGCGCGCCGCAAGCGCTGGTACTGGCGCCCACGCGCGAGCTGGCAATCCAGGTGGCCGAAGCATTCCAGCGTTATGCGACCCACATTCCCGGTTTTCATGTGTTGCCCATTTACGGCGGCCAAAGTTACGGACCGCAGTTGTCGGCATTGCGGCGCGGCGTGCATGTGATCGTGGGGACGCCCGGGCGCGTCATCGATCACCTGGACAAGGGCTCGCTCGACCTGTCGCAACTGAAAACGCTGGTGCTCGACGAAGCCGATGAGATGCTGCGCATGGGCTTTATCGACGACGTCGAGAGCATCCTGAAAAAGACGCCGGACACGCGCCAGACGGCCTTGTTCTCGGCCACGCTGCCGTCCGTGATCAAGCGCATGGCGCAAACCTACTTGCGCGATCCGGCTGAAGTGACGGTCGCCGCCAAGACCGGCACCGCCGACTATATCCGCCAGCGCTATTGGCTGGTGAGCGGCATGCACAAGCTCGATGCACTGACCCGTATTCTGGAAGCCGAATCGTTCGACGGCATGATCATTTTCGCGCGCACCAAGCTGGGCACCGAGGAACTGGCCGGCAAATTGCAGGCGCGCGGTTTTTCCGCCGCCGCCATCAACGGCGACTTGCAGCAGCAACAGCGCGAGCGCACCATCGGCCAGTTGAAGGACGGTTCGATCGATATCTTGGTGGCCACCGACGTGGCCGCGCGCGGCCTGGATGTGGAGCGCATCAGCCACGTGATCAATTATGATGTGCCGCACGATCCGGAAAGCTATACCCACCGAATCGGGCGCACCGGGCGGGCAGGGCGCAGCGGCGAGGCGATCCTGTTCATCACGCCGCGTGAGAAAAACCTGCTCAAGGCGATCGAGCGCTCGACCCGGCAGCCGATCGGGATGCTCGAATTGCCCACGATTCAGGCAGTCAACGACGTGCGCATCGCCAAGTTCAAGGACCAAATCAGCGAAACTCTGGCGGGCGGCGAGCTTGACCTGTTTCAATCGCTGATCGAAGATTTCGAGCGCGAGAAAAACGTGCCGGCCATTGAAATCGCTGCCGCATTGGCGAAAATGGCGCGCGGCGGGGTGCCGCTGCTGCTCGATAAAAACAAGCGCGAACCGGCGCCCGCCTGGTCCGACGACCGGCCGGCACGAAGCGGTAAGTTCGAGGGCAAGTTCGAGCGCACCGAGCGCAGCGAGCGACCCGACTATCCGAAGAAGGAGCGCACCATGCGCCCGGCCGATCCAGGCATGCAGACCTTCCGCATTGAAGTGGGCCATGCCCATGGCGTCAAGCCGGGCAATATCGTGGGCGCGATTGCCAACGAGGCCAATATCGATTCGAAGAACATCGGCCGGATCGAAATTTACGATGACTACAGCGTGCTCGACCTGCCCGAGACGATGCCGGTCGAATTGCTGGAACATTTGAAAACCGTGTGGGTGGCCGGCCAACAGCTGCGCATCAGCCGCGATGGCGAACGGGTGCAAGCGCCGCCGTCGCCGTCTAAGCCAGCTGCCAAGAGCGCGCCCGCGCCTTTTCCGAAGGCGAGCGAGCAAGCGCGTCCGGTTCGATCAGAGTTCGCTGAGCGTACCGAGCAGGCCGCGCCCGCGAAGAAGGAACCCGGTAAATCCAAGGTTGGCACCAGCACGTTCCGGATTGAAGTGGGTCGTAACCATGCCGTCACGCCAAGCAATATCGTCGGCGCGATTGCCAATGAAGCGGGACTCGACGCGAAACACATCGGCCGCATCGAAATCTTCGATACCTACAGCCTGCTCGATCTGCCCGATGGCATGCCGAAAGAAGTGCTTGAACATTTGAACACGGTGTGGGTCGCCGGCCAACAGTTGCGCATCAGCCAAGGTGGCGAAATGCCAGCGCTGACTGGAAAACCGCCGGCCAAGAAGGCGGGTTTCGGCGCAAAGCCAGGCGCCGGTACCAAGTTCGGCGCCAAGGCCAAGAGCGATTTTTCGAGCCGCACGTCGAAACCTTTTCGCAAAGACCCGAAAGGGTAGTCCGTTCGCAATGGCCGCGCTCGCCCCCACACGAAATCTGGACGCATGAATACCGACAAATCCAAAACGCAGCACTTTTTATCCAGGCTACCGCTGTTCAGCGACGTGTCGCCCGATGAACTCGAGCAAATTGCAGCGGCCACCGTCGAATCGCATGTGCCGCGCGGCGCTATCGTATTTCAGCGCGGCGACCCTTGTGTCGGTTTCCATACGGTGATCTTCGGCCAGATCAAGCTCTCCTTCACGTCGGCGCAAGGAGGCGAAAAGGTGGTCGAGATTATCGGGCCGGGGCATACCTTCGGCGAGGCGCTCATGTTCATGGACAAGCCGTATATCGTGACGGCCCAGGCGTTGGCCGATTCGATGCTGCTACACGTATCCAAGGCAGCGATCTTCGATGCCTTGGAGCACAATCCGTCATTCGCGCGCAAAATGCTGGCCGGACTTAGCCGCCGCATTCACGCACTCGTGTGCGATGTCGAAGCGTATTCATTAAGCTCCGGCAGCCAGCGTGTGATTGGCTATTTGTTGAAAGGGGAATCTCACGAGGATGGCGACGAGGTCACCCTGCAGGTGAGCAAGACCGTGATCGCGTCGCGCCTGAACCTGACGCCGGAACATTTTTCAAGAATCCTGCATGACTTGAGCCAGCGCCAGCTGATCCAGGTCAGCGGCAGGCACATTACGATTCTGGATATTGAAAAACTACGCAGTTACGAGGGTTAGGCATGCGCTGGCGTCGCCGACGCTTGCAAGCGCCAGTAAATACGCGTCGCCTTGAATACGTTGATCCATAGCCAGATCGAGGACGCGCACAGTACCAGTGCCGCAGGACGGGCCAGCGCCGCAGGCCATAGCGTGGCCGCCAGCAGCAACAGCAGGGCAGCGAGGTGGAGCCAGAATTGTTTTTTTGCGAGCTCATCCGGCAGAATCTGTTTTACGCTTGGCACCGAGCGGCAACCGCCTGGCAGGGTAGTTTGCAGGTGGTACCACACCAGGAAAGGAACGATCTTGTAGAGCATCCCATTGATCGTTGAATAGGCAAACCCAACAATGAACAGCACGCCCAGAGTCAACGGATGGGATATGCTGCCGGTAGTTTTTTCGATGATCCACAGCGCCGCGCCGGCCAGCAGGCTCGCCATCGCGGTGCGCCAAAACAAGGTGGTCGCGTCTGGCTTGGGGCGTTTTCTGTGCGCCAGCAGGTATAGAGTGGTCGCCGCAAACCATGAGAAACCGAGCAGGATCAGGGTCGAGAGCAGGGTGGGGATCCAACTGAACTGACCTTGCAACAGCGCGTCCGCAAGCGTGAACAGCATCAACAGCACGAACAAGCTCAATGCCAGCGACCGCGTCAGATGGCGCGGATAGATCGCTGTCACCTGAAACATCGGCACCACCTGGTACGCCACGCCGACGATCAATAAGCCGACCCAGCCGAATAGGCCCCAGAGGGCGTGCAAATCGGTCAAGCGCGCCAACGGGAAGGAGAACTGCGACGGCCAGGCAAATGCACTGCCGAGCGTGGCGCCCAGCACTATGGTGACCGCCAATGCCGCCAGTGCCAGGCGAACCGCTGCAACTGTTGCGCGCGCGCCCGATGCCGGCGCCCGCCAGAGCCCGATGACGCCTGCAGCCAGGAACCAGATGAATGCCGGCAGCAAGAACAGCAACGCCAGCTCGAACAGCAGTGTTTGGGATAGCCAGAAAGCGGCTGCCAGCAGCACGGCTCCGGTACTCAGTAGCGCATGCACGACAGTGGCGGTCAGCGCGGTTCGAGGCAGCGCGATGCCAGCGGCGACCGGCAGGATATGGATCAGCGCACCGATCATCGATGAGGTTAGAAACCCGAGCGTGAACAGGTGCGTCAGCGCCAGGGTGAAGGGTGACCAGCGCGATGACAACGCAAGTGGCCCCTCCCACAGCAGCAGTGCGGCGGCAACGATGGCGAATAATGGTGCGCTTAGAAAAAAACGCAATGGCGCCGACAATGACGGGGCTTGGTCGAACGATAGAATGCGCTGCATGGATGGACTTTACGCGAGAACGCCTGGGCTTGAGATCCGACCCCGATTTTGAATCGGGCGCTACTGCTTGTGCCAGATCAGCACTTCGAACAGATAATCCGGGCGCGCATGGGTGCTGTGCGAATAGCCGTTGTTGTCGAGAATTCTGTACAGCGGGCGCGGTTCCCGATCGATCAACACGCACAGCCGTCCATTTTTGGGCAGTAGCGACAGCGCGTCCAGCACGCGCTCCATCGGCTCGGGCGGCTCAAGGCCGCAGACATCCAGGTTTGAGTCCGTCCAGTTGATATCCGGGTCCATCTGTTCCCCCTAGCCGGCGCTCGCATCAGCGGCGCGGATCGCGTTCATTGCGTCGATGATTTCATTTTGCTTGCCGAAAAGGATGCGGTCAACCATCGGATGCAAGATGCCCTCTTCTTTCAGATTGTGCTGCTCCATGATGATCCGCAGCGTGTCGGTATGATCAAAAAAATCGCTTGCATTGTGCCCGTGAATTGACTCATGCAAGCGTTGCAGGATGCCACGAAAATGCTGATGTTCCCTGCGCAATTCATGGGTCGGCCCCGTGTAGCTGCCGGTGGCTTGTTCAAACGCGGGAAACATGACGTTCTCTTCCATCGTCATATGGCGTTCCAGTGCTTGGCAGAAGCACTGGAAGCTTCGCTGCGCTTGATCCCATTGGCCTGCGACGACGCTCGCGTTGGTTTGCGCAAACAATCCATCGCAGCGCTTATGATCGCTTTCCAGATAGCTGCTGATCGTATGCACACCGGTTCTCCTTCGCTAAACGGTAACGTATTCTCACACCGAGGCAAGCCGCGTTTCCTTGATGCATATTAAGGATTTGGAAAGAGCTTGTGCGCTATAGTCCTCCATCGAATACGTAAAAGTATTATTGTGCTGTTCACACGCCATCCGATGGCGCAAACCGACCGCCCGCGGTCGGACCATGATCGACGCAGCCAATCTTGCTGGCGCTCGACCGCGAGATCAAGGCGCCATCGTTATCCAGCTTATCCAGCGCGCCTGTCTGTTGCATGAACCAACTCCACGGGGTCGGCTTGGCAGCCCGCATGCGCAAAAATTTAACAACGACCACGACAACATGACCAATACAGCGATTCACCTTGTTCCCGGTAGCGATGCCGATCGGTCGCCCCGCAAGCCGATCGAACTGGTGTGCCCGGCCGGCAGCCTGCCGGCCTTGAAGGCTGCCGTCGATAACGGCGCCGACTGTGTCTATCTCGGTTTCCGCGATGCAACCAATGCGCGCAATTTCGCCGGTCTCAATTTTGACGATGCCGCCATCGAGCAAGGCATCCGTTACGCACACGACAAGGGGCGCAAGGTGCTGCTGGCGCTCAATACCTATCCGCAGCCATCGAGCTTTGCCTTGTGGCGCACGGCGATCGACCGCGCAGCACGGGCCGGGATCGATGCGGTGATTCTGGCCGACCCCGGCCTGATGCGCTATGCGGTGGACCATCATCCCGATTTGCGCCTGCACCTGTCGGTGCAGGGTTCGGCCACCAATTACGAGGCCATCAATTTCTATCACAGCAATTTCGGCATTGCGCGTGCCGTCCTGCCGCGCGTGCTGTCGATGGCGCAGGTCGAACTGGTCGCAAAAAACACGCCGGTCGAAATCGAAGTGTTCGGCTTCGGCAGCCTGTGCGTGATGGTCGAAGGCCGTTGCGCCCTGTCATCCTACGTGACCGGGGAAGCGCCCAATACCCACGGCGTCTGTTCGCCGGCCAAGGCGGTGCGCTGGCAGCAAACCCCGAACGGCCTGGAGTCGCGCCTGAACGGGGTGCTGATCGACCGCTACAACGACAAGGAAAACGCCAGCTATCCGACCGTGTGCAAGGGCCGTTTCGACGTCGCCAACGAAAATTATTATGCCATCGAGGAACCGACCAGCCTGAACACGCTGGAGCTGTTGCCGCAGCTGATAGGCATGGGCGTGAGCGCAATCAAGATCGAGGGACGCCAACGCAGCCCGGCCTATGTGGCGCAAGTGACGCGGGTGTGGCGCGAAGCGATTGACCTTTGCCTGGCCAACCCGCAGCGCTATTCGGTCAAGCCGTGAAGGATGAAGGAACTCAATAAGGAAGCGGAAGGGCAGCAGCATACGCTGGGCGCTTATCACCGTTCATGGAAATGACACTCTCTGGCAACCCGTCAGACGTTCAGGAGGCAACATGTTGAAACTCGCCCTGGGGCCGGTACTGTATTACTGGCCACGCGATACGATCTTTAGTTTTTATGAGGCAATCGCCGCAACCGCGGTCGATATTGTGTACCTGGGCGAGACGGTGTGTTCGCGCCGCCGTGAGTTGCGCCTGGCCGACTGGCTCGACATCGCCGAGCGGCTCGATGGCGCCGGTAAGCAAGTGGTGTTGTCGACCCAGGCACTGCTCGAATCGGGGGCCGATTTGACGATGGTGCGCAAGATCACCGACAACGGCCGGTTTGCGATCGAAGCGAACGACATGGGCGCGGTCCACTGCTTAAAGGATCAAGTTCCGTTCATCGCCGGTCCGCACCTGAACATCTACAATGCGCCGACCCTGGAATTGATGGCGCTGCTCGGTGCCAGCCGTTGGGTGATGCCGCTGGAAATGGGGCACGACGCGCTGGCGCTGATGCAGCAAGGCCGCCCGGCCGGAATGGAAACCGAAGTGTTTGCCTACGGGCGCATGCCGCTCGCTTTTTCAGCGCGTTGCTTTACCGCGCGCCATCGCAATCTGGAAAAGGATCATTGCCAGTTCAGTTGCCTGGACTATCCGGATGGCTTGTTGCTGGAAACGCGCGAGAGCCAGCCATTCCTGGTCTTGAACGGCACCCAGACCCAGTCGTCGCTGGTGTACAACCTGCTCGGCGAGATGGCGCAAATGAAACAGCTCGGAGTGGACGTGGTACGCATCAGCCCACAGTCGCAAGGCATCGAAGCCATCATCGACCTGTTTGACGGCGTGCGCAGCGGCAAGCTGACGGCGGCCGATGCGCTGCAAACGATGGCGCCGTCGATGCCATCCGAGGCGTGCAACGGCTATTGGCATGGCAAGCCTGGACTCGAACATATTGTCGGGAGCCCGCTATGAACCGGAGCCGTAATGCAGTACCCAATCCGGTCGGGCAGTTGCTCTCGATGCTGCCGGCTTATCCCGGATCATTGTTATTCGTGACCGGCCTGAACCTGGCAATCGCGAAGCACTTGCCAACCGACGTGCAGGATTCGCTGGCCGGGAAAAAGCTGCGGATCAAAGTCGTCGATGCGCGCGTGACCTTCGATTTTCAATGGAACAAGGGCCGCTTTGCCGCTTGCAGCAACAACGGCGACGCCGATCTGACAATCGCCGCAAGCGCGCATGATTTTCTGTTGCTGGCGCAGCGCCAGGAAGATCCGGATACCCTGTTCTTTAGCCGCCGCTTGGCGATGGAAGGCGATACCGAGCTTGGCCTGCTGGTCAAGAACACGCTCGATGCGATCGATTTGTCGGTTTTCGACCTTGGTCGTTTTGCACCTGGGCGCGTGTTTTCCTGGTTCCGGCGCGTGCCAAATAGCTGATCCGAAAGTACTGCACTCTTCAGACTGCAGTGAAAAAAAGCGTTGCCAGCGGCAACGGGAGCACGCCAGCGCCGAAAATTAGGCGCTGGCGCTCATCGAATATCGCGCGAATATCGCGCGCGAGCAGTCGCCAATCTGTGATTTAATGAACCAACCACAATTTACCCCCACCATGCAGTCCATGCCTGAAGCCAAGCAAGACGATGCTCCGACCCGCAGCATCGCACCCCACACCGTGCTCGAAGATATCCAGGCGCTCGTGACTGGAACCTTACTCGTCTCGCTGGGCGTGACCATTCTTGGGAAGGCCAGCCTCATCACCGGCGGAACCGTAGGAATCGCCTTTCTTATTCACTACGCGACCGATATCAGCTTCGGCAAACTTTTCTTCGCCATCAATCTGCCTTTTTATTTCTTTTCCGTGAAAAAAATGGGCTGGCCTTTCACGCTCAAGAGTTTTAGCGCGGTTTGCCTCCTGTCGGCGTTTTCCGAGTTGATGCCGTTCGTACTCAAGGTGGAAAGTCTCAATCCGTTCTACGCCGCGATCATGGGAGGATTGCTGGCGGCAGTGGGATTGCTGGTGTTATTTCGTCACCAAGCGAGTCTGGGCGGCATCAACGTGCTCGTGCTGTATCTGCAGGAACGCTTCGGCTGGCGCGCGGGGCTGGTGCAACTGGCGCTCGACGTCGTGATTTTGTTATTGTCGATTCCAGTCGTGTCGTTGCCCTTGGTGCTCATTTCGCTGCTTGGGGCCGCGGTGCTTAACCTGACGCTGGCCATCAACCATCGGCCAGGCCGATATATGGCGATCTAAAGGGCTTCCGGCCCTCGTGCCTAAGGACGACGCAGCGCAAATCGTGGAAACAGTGCGCCAATCCGGCGCACCGCATTCTCGCTCGGATAGCCGGTGGTGGCGATCGCGTTAAGCGCACCGTCGGCGCAGCCTTGCGGGCGGAATATCTGCAGCACGTAGTTTTGCACGCCGATGAGCGCTAACGACTCGGCCAGCTCGATCAGCTCGCTTTCTTGCAGCAAGGCAGGATGAATCGTGGTGCGGCATTCATGCTCCACGCCGCTTGCCACGATCATTTCCGCGCAGGCGCGGGCCTGAGAGCCGCTGCCATTGATCCCCGTAATGCGTTCATAGCGGTCAAACGGCGCCTTGATGTCAAAGCCTACCCAATCCACTAACGGCAGGACGGTTCGGAGGCGCGCCGGGTAGATGCATGCCGTGTGCAAACCGACACTAAAGCCCAGTTTGCGCACGTCGGCGATGGCATCGGGCAGGGCCGGATCCATGGTCGGTTCGCCGCCGCTAAAGACAACGCCATCGATCAAGCCGACGCGCCGTTCGAGTAGCGCCAATACACTCGCCCAAGGCAAGGCACTCTCGGGCAGTCGTGCTTGCAGATGCGGATTGTGGCAGTATCCACAACGCCATGGGCAGCCCTGCACGAACACCACGGCAGCCAGTTTTCCCGGATAATCGGTGGCGGTGAATGGCGTGACGCCACCCACCTTGAGCCAGCGAGGCGTCCCGTTAACGAGCGAGCTGGGCGCTTTGCTCATTGAAATATGTGCGCTCATGGACCTCCCCTTTCTTGCCGGTATTGAAGGACGACACCGGGCGGTGATAGCCCATCACCCGGGTCCATATTTCGCATGGCTGACGTTCGGCATCGGTCAGCGTGATGGTGCTTGGTTCCAGAAAAATTGCTTGGACTGAGTCGTTCATGTGAGGCTCCTGATTTGGAAACAATTAGAGTCAAGAATTAGGGTCAAGATCAACAACTACGCAGCTTCGCGCTGCTTGCGTGCGATCAGTACTTCATCGCATTTAGGACAAAAATGGTGGGTGCCGCCGAGATAGCCATGCTTCGGGCAAATCGAAAACGTCGGCGTGATCGTGATGTAGGGCAGCGAGAACCGGCTTAGCGCACGCTTGATCAAGCTGCGGCATGCATCGGGACTCGATAACGGCTCGGTCATGTACAGATGCAGCACGGTACCGCCGGTGTACTTGCGCTGCAACTCGTCCTGCCGTTCCAACGCGTCGAACGGATCGTCGGTAAAGCCGACCGGCAACTGCGACGAGTTGGTGTAGTAGGGCATGTCCTTGGTACCTGCCTGCAAGATGTCGGCGAAGCGCTTGCGGTCTTCCTTGGCGAAGCGGTAGGTCGTGCCTTCGGCCGGTGTCGCTTCCAGGTTATACATGTGGCCGGTCTCATCCTGGAACGCCAGCATCCGTGCCCGCACATGGTCCAGCAGCCGCACCGCGAAGGCGTGACCCCATTCGCTGGTGATGTCGTGTTCGTCATCGGTGAAATTGCGGATCATTTCATTGATGCCATTCACCCCGAGGGTTGAAAAATGATTGCGCAGGGTGCCCAGATAGCGCTTGGTATAGGGGAACAGGCCATTGTCCATATGGCGCTGAATCACCTTGCGCTTGATTTCCAGGCTCACCTTGCCCAGTTCGAGCAATTGATCCAGGCGTTGCAGCAGCGCCGCCTCGTCGCCGCGATACAGGTGGCCGAGCCGCGCGCAGTTGATTGTCACCACGCCCAGCGAGCCGGTTTGCTCGGCCGAGCCGAACAAGCCGTTGCCGCGCTTGAGCAGTTCGCGCAGATCGAGCTGCAAACGGCAGCACATGGAACGGATCATGTTCGGCTTTAATTCCGAGTTGATGAAATTCTGGAAGTAGGGCAGGCCATAGCGTGCCGTCATCTCGAACAGCAGCTCGGCGTTCGGGCTGTGCCAGTCGAAATCATCGGTGATGTTGTAGGTCGGAATCGGGAAGGTGAATACCCGGCCCTTGGCGTCGCCCTCCATCATGACCTCGATGTAGGCGCGGTTGATCATGTCCATTTCCGGCTGCAGCTCGCCGTAGGTGAACCCCATTTCGACGCCGCCGACTAAAGGCACCTGCGCGCGCAGATCTTCCGGGCACACCCAGTCGAAGGTCAGATTGGTGAACGGCGTTTGCGTGCCCCAGCGCGAGGGGACGTTAAGGTTGTAGATCAGTTCCTGGATGTACTGCTTGACGCTGACGTAATCGAGCTGGTCCTTGCGGATGTACGGCGCCATGTAAGTGTCGAACGAGCTGAACGCTTGCGCCCCGGCCCACTCGTTTTGCAGTGTCCCGAGAAAATTGACGATTTGCCCGATCGCGCTCGACATGTGCTTGGGCGGGCCCGATTCGATTTTGCCCGGTACGCCATTCAAGCCTTCGGTCAGCAGCATGCGCAGCGACCAGCCGGCGCAATAACCGGCTAGCATGTCCAGATCATGGATGTGCAGGTCGGCGTTGCGATGGGCCTGGCCCACTTCGGGCGGATAGACGTGACTGAGCCAGTAGTTGGCAATCACTTTGCCCGACACGTTGAGGATCAGGCCGCCCAGCGAGTAACCCTGATTGGCGTTGGCGTTGACCCGCCAATCCTGTTGATTGAGATATTCATTCATCGACGATTCGACATCGACCAGGGTCTTGCGATCACGTCGCAGTGTCTGATGCTGCTCGCGGTAAACGATATACGCGCGCAGGGTTTTGCGATAGCCGGCGTCGTACAACACGGACTCGACCGCATCCTGAATTTGCTCGATCTGGGGTGCATCGTGACTATGCAATGGAATTCTTTGGAGTGCCACTTGTGCCGTCAGGCGGCTTGCTTCGCGTGCGTCAAATTCACCGCTGGCCAGTCCGGCGCGCAGCAGCGCGGATTCGATCTTGCCGCCATCGAACGGCTTGATGCTGCCGTCGCGCTTAATGATTTGCGTTACAAAAGAAATTGCTTGAGATGTCATTGCGCCTCCAGATAACACAACATATGGTGTTTTTATGAAGGTTAATGACTACATGTAGTGATGTCAATCAAGCGCGTGTAAGTTTTTTGATTCCTTGACATGAGTCAATTTTTTGAAATGGGTTGATGATCAGCGATCTTTCTCCACGGTACCGGAGCTCCCCGACTCGATCTCACCAGTCCGTTTGCCTGACTTGGTCCCGCGTCCTCGCTTGGCCGTCGCTGTATTAATTAGTTGATGTTTATCAACTTAAGAACGATATACTGCCTTGATGGTGCAGGTTCTTGGATCGACAAAAACGTAGAAAAAAACAGCGAGCGATGTGATATGAACTCATTCGACTTCAAAATTTCCGGGAAATGGCTCGTCACCGTAGCAGCCCTGGCCATCATTTACTACGCAGCGGCGCGGGTCGGGCTGCTGTTGGCCTTTGCCGCGACCAATGCGTCGCCGGTCTGGCCGCCGTCCGGCATTGCCTTCGCGGCGATCCTGTTGTGCGGATATCGGGTCTGGCCTGGTATCGCGATTGGTGCATTTGTAGCCAATTTTGCCGTTTTTTCCGCAAATGGTGTTGCCAACGGTGGTTCCGCGGCGACCATCGTATCGCTCGCCATCGCGGCGGGGAATACGCTGGAGGCTGTGACAGGCGCTTACCTGTTGCGCAGCGTGTGTGGGGTCACGGGGGGCCTCGATCGGCCGAAGAACGTTTATAAATTCGTCGCGGTCGCCGCGCTCATGTGTTTCGTCAGCGCCGGGATCGGCACCGCCAGCCTGCTCATTGGCCAAATTGCCCCCGCTTCCGCACGGTGGACGATTGCGAGCACCTGGTGGCTGGGCGACGTGGCAGGCATTGCGATCATGACGCCTCTTTTTTTGGCGTGGCGCGGAAAAATTGGGCCGATTGCGACGGGACGCAGATTGGTCGAAATTGGCGTGTCGCTGCTTGCGCTCATGCTGGTGCTTTTCCTGGTTTTTGAACAGCATTTTTCTGCGGATGTGGCAAATCACTCGCTGGCTTTTCTGCTGCTTCCCTGCGTGGGCTGGTCGGCCTATCGCTACCGGCAGCGCGGCGTCACGCTGACCATGTTGCTTGTCGCCGGAAGTGCGGTGTGGAGTACGACCCACGGACTTGGACCGTTCGCCGCGGGAACCCTGAACGACTCCCTGCTGGCACTCGAAATATTCATCGCATTAAGCAGCGTCATCGGAATGGTTCTTGCCGCAGACCTTGATGATCAGGATTTGAACTTCAAAGCACACGCGGCTGCGCGAAAGACTTTTCTTCACTGGGTGACGCTGTTCGTATGCCTGGCGCTGACCATTCTGGCACGGCACTTCATCGCCGCCAGTACTGAACAGCGCGCGCAGGAGCGCTTCAAGTTTGAAGTCGAGAACATCAAGCAGCGCATCAATGAACGCATGCAGGCATATCAACTGGTACTGTCTAGCGCGCAATCCCTGTTCGGCGTCTCGCAATCGGTTGATCGTAATAAATGGCACCGTTTTGTGACGCTTTTGAACATCGATAAGAATTACTCTGGCATCCAGGGTCTCGCCTACGGGAAGAAAATCGTCTCATCGCAGAAAAGCGCGTTGCAGCAACGCATTCGGTCGGAGGGTATCCCCGATTTTCGCGTCTGGCCGGAAGGCGACCGCGGCCAATATGTGCCAGTGGTCTACCTGGAGCCGTCCACCGGCAGGAATGCGCGCGCCTTCGGCTATGACATGTACTCGGAACCGGTACGACGTGCGGCAATTACAAGGGCCTCCGAAACCGGGAAATTGGCAATGTCGGGAAAGATCGTTCTTGTGCTGGAAACCGGTAAGGACGCGCAGGCAGGCTTTCTCGTGTTCCTGCCGGTTTATCGAAATGGTGCTCCGGTAAGCACGCGGGACGAGCGCCTTGCGGCACTCGAAGGGTTCGTCAGTACTGCATTTCGCATGAACGACTTGATGCGTGGCGTTCTTGGCTCCGCGTTAGCGCCAGTGACGCTGGAAATTTTCGACGGCAGCAAGCTATCGGAGGAGGCGCTCATGTATTCGAGCACGCGCAAGCCGAACCAAGTCGGGCTCGATTACCCCAATCGATTGACGAGAATAAGTGATTTTCCCATCGTTGATGGAAGTTGGACACTGCGCGTTACTTCATCGCCTGCATTCGAAGCGACGATCGACCGTCAGAAGTCATTAATTGTGCTGATCGCCGGCACCATCATTAGCCTGCTGTTCTTTAGCGTGGTGCGCGCGCTGACAGCGACGCGGGAAAAGGCGCTGGTGCTGGCCAATCAGATGACTGCGGCGCTTAAGGAGTCGGAGATCAAATTTGGCGCACTGGTTGAATCGGCCAGCGAGTTCTCGATCATCGCGACCGACCTCGATGGCATCATCCGTGTGTTTAGCGTCGGCGCGGAACGGATGCTGGGGTACTCGGCCGACGAGGTGGTCGACCAGAAAACGCCGATCTTCATCCACCTCCAGGAAGAGGTGGCGCTGCGCGGCATCGAGTTGAGCGCGCAGTTCGGTCGGCCAGTTGAAGGATTTGACGTATTTGTGGAAAGGGCCCGTCATTGGCTATCCGAGACGCATGAATGGACGTATGTCCGCAAGGATGGCGCGCGGCTGCCGGTGCAGCTCACGGTGACCCCAATTCATGGTGTGAATCAGAAGGTCAAAGGTTTTCTCGGCATTGCGCGCGACATTACGGAGCAAAAGCGTTCGGAGCGGGAATTGCGCTCGGCGATGGAGCGCGCCGAGCTGGCGAACCGCGCGAAGAGCGAATTTGTGGCGAACATGAGCCATGAAATCCGCACGCCGATGAACGCGGTGCTGGGGATGGCGCACCTGCTGGGCAGCACCGCGCTATCGTCGGACCAAAAGAAATACCTGGACATGATCAGGGTATCGGGGCAATCGCTGCAGAGCATCCTCAACGACGTCCTCGATTTCTCCAAGATCGAGGCTGGCCGCATGGAACTGTCGCCCGCGCGGTTCCGGCTCGATGATGTGTTAAATACGCTGGCGGCGATCATGAGCGTCAATGCCGGGGAGAAGGATCTGGAACTTGCCATTGGTGTCGAACCTGACGTCCCGCCGCTTCTGGTGGGCGATGCGCTACGCTTGCAGCAAGTGCTGGTCAATTTGGCCGGCAATGCGATCAAGTTCACGGAACAGGGGGAGGTATCGGTCCTGGTGGAGCGGGTCGCGCAGCAATCGGATGCGGTGACGCTGCGCTTGACGGTGCGCGATACCGGTATCGGCATGTCGCAGGAACAGCAAGAGCGCCTGTTCTCGCCGTTCACGCAGGTCGATTCTTCAATGACGCGCCGGTTCGGCGGCACCGGCTTGGGGCTGACGATATCGCGCCGGCTGGTCGAACTGATGGGCGGCACCATCGACGTGCGCAGCGCGCCGGGCCAGGGCAGCGAATTTTGCGTCACGCTGCCGCTGACGCTGGCCGGCAAGGATGACGATACGGCCGGCCCGTGCAATGCGCTTGGCAAGCTGCGGCTACTCGTGGTGGACGACAATTCAACCAGCTGTGCCTATCTGAGCAAGACCATTCAGGCATGGTGGGAGGTCGACTGCGTCGACTCCTGCGCGCAGGCGCTCGAGCGCATTCGCGCGCTGCAAGCGGCAGGCGAGTCCTACGATGTGGTGCTGGCCGATTGGCAGATGCCAGGCATGGATGGCGTGGCCACCATGGAGGCGATTCAGGCATTGTTGCCGACCTCGACCATACCGATCGTCATCATGGTCAGCGCCTTTGGCAGGGGCAAGCTGATGCAGGTGGCGGCAGCGTCGCGGGCCGATGCCTTCCTGACCAAACCGGTCACGGCATCGAGCCTGTTCGACACCGTGCACGAAGTGCTGGCGCGGCGCAGCGGCGCTCAAGCTGCGCCAGCCGCGCCGTTTGCGCTGGCGGCGCCCAAGCGCATTGATGCACGCCTGCTGCTGGTGGAAGACAATCTTCTCAATCAGATCGTTGCCAG
>JANPCW010000584.1:0-4556 GCA_031431155.1 Janthinobacterium sp.
CCACGGCAGCCCCTACCAGCCCGCCGATCAGCGCATGCGACGAGGACGATGGTATCCCGTAATACCAGGTCAGCATATTCCAGATAATGGCGCCGACCAGGGCCCCGAAAATCACATATTGATCCACCACGGAAGGCAGGATCGTGCCCTTGCCCACAGTAGCCGCCACTCCCAGCCCCACCACAAAAATGGCGATGAAGTTGAAGGTTGCCGCCATCGCCACCGCCGCTTGCGGCTTGAGCACCCCGGTCGAGACCACCGTCGCAATCGCGTTGGCGGCGTCGTGGAAACCGTTCATGAAGTCAAAGACGAGGGCTAACGCGATCAATAAGGCGAGCACGTAGATGCTCATATGGAGGGTTTGCATGATTTTCTTTTTCGATTTTGTTCAATTCACGCACGATCAAACGCGCGCCGCGAGCGCGCCCGCCAGGCGCGCGCCGTTCCCTACGCTTAACCGTTTTCGACAACGATGCCTTCAATGATGTTGGCGACGTCTTCGCAGCGGTCGGTCACGGTTTCCAGAATCTCGTAAATCGCTTTCAGCTTGATCAGGTTGCGCACGTCCGGCTCGTCGCGGAACAGCTTGGACATGGCTGCGCGCATCACGTGATCGGCGTCCGATTCGAGGCGGTCGATTTCTTCGCAGATGGCCACGATCTTGTGGCCGTTGTCCATGTTGTGCAACAGGGCCACGGCTTGCTGCACTTTCTCGCAGCAGGCCAGACACAGCTCGGCCAGCCGCTTCGCTTCCGGCGTGACCGCCTTCAAGTCGTACAGGGAAACGGTCTGGGCCGCGTCTTCCATCAAATCGAGAATGTCGTCCATGCGCGTGATCAGCTTGTGGATGTCGTCCCGGTCGATCGGCGTGATGAAGGTCTTGTGCAGCATGTCGACCGTCGCATAGGTGATCTTGTCGGCTTGCTTTTCCAGGGTTTCGATCGCGTGCACGCGGTTTTCCAGATCGTCGAAATTGGTCATCAGCCCAACCATTTCTTTCGCGCCCTTGACGCACAGGTCCGCATGCTGGCTGAAAAGATCAAAAAATTTGCCCTCGGTGGGCATCAAGCGTCCAAACATGGTGGTTCTCCGGTAAACATTCGATCGTAGTGATTCATTGACTTGTTGGCTGCATCCACAGGCCGCGGCCCGCGTGCTTGCTAGTCGCCCTGGTGCAAGGCCAGGCCGCCGCTATAGTTGCCAAATTTGGTGTATTGCCCCATAAAGGTCAGCCGCACGCTGCCGATCGGGCCGTTACGCTGCTTGCCGATGATGATCTCGGCCGTGCCCTTGTCGGGCGAAACGGGGTTGTACACATCGTCGCGGTAAATGAACAGGATCACGTCGGCATCCTGCTCGATCGCGCCAGACTCGCGCAGGTCCGACATCACGGGCCGCTTGTTGGGGCGCTGCTCGAGCGCGCGGTTCAGCTGCGACAGCGCGATCACCGGGCAGTTCAACTCCTTGGCCAAGCCTTTCAAACCGCGCGAAATCTCGGAAATCTCGGAGGCCCGGTTGTCGCCGGCCGAGTTGGCCGACATCAGTTGCAGGTAGTCGACGATGATCAGGCCGAGCTTGCCGCACTGGCGCGACAGGCGGCGCGAACGGGCCCGCAGCTCGATCGAATTGAGGGCCGGGGTTTCATCGATGTAGAGCTGAGCGTCGTTCATTTTCTGGATCGCATGCGTGAGGCGCGGCCAGTCCTCGTCGGCCAGCTTGCCGGTGCGCAGGCGGTGCTGGTCGAGCTGCCCGACCGAGCCGAGCATCCGCATGGCCAGCTGGGTGCCGCCCATCTCCATCGAGAACACGGCCACCGGCAAACCGCTTTCGATCGCCACGTTCTCGCCGATATTGATCGAAAACGCGGTCTTGCCCATCGACGGACGGCCCGCCACGATCACCAGGTCGCCCGGCTGCAGGCCCGAAGTCATCCGGTCCAGATCGATGAAGCCGGTCGGCACGCCCGTAATTTCGCTCTGGTTGTCGCGACTGTAGAGCTCGTCGATGCGCTCGACGACCTGGGTCAACAGCGGCTGGATCGCGGTGAAGCCCTGCGCCCCGCGCGAGCCCTCTTCGGCGATCGCGAAAATCTTGGACTCGGCTTCGTCGAGCATTTGCTTGACTTCCTTGCCCTGCGGGCTGAACGCCTGGCCCGAAATCTCATCGGCCACGGTGATCAATTTGCGCAGCACGCCGCGGTCGCGCACGATCTCGGCATAGCGCCGGATGTTGGCGGCGGACGGTGTGTTCTGCGCCATTGCGTTCAGGTAGGCTAGTCCGCCCACTTCCTCGGCCTTGCCGATCGAGGTGAGCGACTCGAACACGGTGATCACGTCGGCCGGGCGCGACGCGTTGATCAGCTTGACCACCTGCTCGAAGATGATGCGATGGTCATAGCGGTAGAAATCGGCCGCATGCATGAAGTCGGCAATACGGTCCCAGGCGGCATTATCGCGCAGCAAACCGCCGATGACCGACTGTTCGGCTTCGATCGAATGGGGCGGAATGCGCAGGGAATCGAGTTGTGGATCTGAGGGGCGGTTCATGGCGCGAATTATACCCGCTTCATCTGGCCAAACCGTAAAAATCGGCGATAAAAAAGCCGGGCGAGCCCGGCTTTTTTACCAATACTACAGTCCGACCAAGGCTTGGTAGCCGGCCTGACTTAAACTAACTTACAAGCTAACTTAAGCGTGCTCGCCCACGACTGCGACCATCACTTCGACCACGACGTCGGTATGCAAAGCGACCGAAACATTGTGCTCGCCAACCACCTTCAAGGGGCCGGTAGGCATGCGGATCTGCGCTTTTTCTACCGCGAAACCTTGCTTGGTCAATGCTTCAGCGATGTCGGCGTTAGTGACGGAGCCGAACAGACGACCGTCGACACCAGCTTTTTGCGACACTTGAACCGTCATTCCGCTCAGCTTTTCGCCTTGGGTCTGCGACGCAGCCAACTTGATCGCTGCCGCTTTTTCCAATTCGGCGCGCTTGACTTCGAACTCTGCAACAGCCGAAGCCGTTGCGCGGCGCGCCATGCGTTGCGGGATCAGGAAGTTACGTGCGTAGCCATCTTTGACTTTCACGACTTCGCCGAGATTGCCGAGATTAACGACTTTTTCTAACAAAATGATTTGCATATTTCTCTCCAGGATCTTGTCTGACGCGGCGATTAAGCCGAGTGCAGATCGGTGTATGGCAACAACGCAAGAAAGCGTGCGCGCTTGATTGCGGTGTCAACTTGGCGCTGATAGTGCGCCTTGGTACCGGTCAGACGTGCTGGCATGATCTTGCCGTTTTCCTGGACGAAATCCTTGAGCGTATCGACATCTTTGTAGTCGACTTGTTCAACGTGAGCTGCGGTGAAGCGGCAGAATTTCTTACGTTTGAACAGAGGATTTTGCTGTTTGCGCTTTTCTTTAAGCTTGAGCTTGTTTTTGTCGAACTTTTTACCGAATGCCATTTGAGGCTCCTGTATCTAATAAGTGCGCTGTCATGAGACAGCACTAAAATCAATGATGTGAAACACCAGGCTTTTACTGTTGCGGCTTTTCTTGGTCAGAAACCCCGTGAACCGATACGTCGCGCCCAAAGGCGTCTGGCTAAACCTGCCTGAAATTTCTCCTGCGGCCAGCGCAGTAATTTCAAACTCGGCCAAGCGCTCCACGCCTGCCTCGACCTGCTGCGACTGGTGCTGCAAAATCGCAGACACAATCGGCACGCCTGCCGGGGTATAGCGCAATACTTCGCGCTCGGCAATCAGGGCAACGACTTGAAGCTGATTCAGTTCCGGTTTCCGATCAAAAATTAAGCTGCGGCAGCGGCGGCCGCAGGAGCGGCAGGTGCTTCCGTACGGTGGCTCTTGGCCGCGTCGTCACGTTGAACCGACTTCATCATCGGCGATGGCGTGGTTTCAGCCTTCTTCATCTTGACGGTCAGGTGACGCAGCACGGCATCATTGAATTTGAACGCGGTTTCAATTTCGACCAGGGTCTCATTGTCGCACTCGATGTTCATGCAGATGTAGTGTGCCTTGGCAAGCTTCTGAATCGAGTAAGCCATCTGACGACGGCCCCAGTCTTCAACGCGGTGCACCGAACCGCCGCGCGTGGTCACGCTGGCTTTGTAACGTTCGATCATCGCGGGCACTTGCTCGCTCTGGTCCGGGTGGACAATAAATACTATTTCATAATGACGCATGCAAACTCCTTAAGGACGGATTGAAAATCGCCCACCTCGGCGTCAAGACGAGTGTGGGAAGCGGAAAGCCGAAAATTATAACCCGTTTCGCCGAATAACTCAATGATTTCAAACCCACAAGCCCTGGATTGGAATTATCTGGGAGAAAACAAAAAATGTACTTGCATTGGCCTGAATACTGTACAAAAATACAGTCTGTTTATATAGACAGCATTTAACGATGCATGCGCCCATGATCAAGCTTACTGCCCGCCAGGAACAAATTCTTAACCTGATCAAGGATGCGATCGAGAACACCGGCTTCCCCCCGACCCGCGCCGAGATCGCGAACGAACTGGGATTTAAATCGGCCAACG
>JANPCW010000585.1:0-11356 GCA_031431155.1 Janthinobacterium sp.
TCTTTCCTGCGCCCTGATTCTGCAAAAAAAGCTGACGGCGCACGAGGTGCGCTTCACCTGGTTCCGGCGCGGCTTCCTGCTGTTTACTGCGGGATTCATCGGCTGGTATGGGCAAGGCCAGCTCTCGATCGTGAACATCACCAGCGTCTTGCAGGCGTTGATGGCTGGGCGCAGTGTCGAATTCTTATTGTACGACCCGATGAGCGTCACCTTGTGGGTCTTTGTCCTGATTTCCTTGGTGGCCTGGGGCCGCGGGACGTTTTGCGGCTGGCTGTGTCCATTCGGCGCGCTGCAGGAATTGGCCGGCAAGCTGGCGCACTCTTTAAGAATCCCGCAACTGGCGATCCGCCAAAAAACGGACTCCAGGCTCAAGCGGCTGAAATACTTGGTGCTGGCAGCGATCGTCGGCAGCGCGTTTTTTTCGGCCGAACTGACCGATCAGCTGATCGAGATCGAGCCGTTCAAGACGGCAATAACGTTCAATTTCATCCGCTCGTGGCCGTACGTTGCGTACGCAGCGGGTCTGCTGCTGGCCTCCCTGTTCATATACAAATTTTTTTGCCGCTATCTGTGTCCATTCGGCGCCGGGCTGGCGGTGCTTGGGCGGTTCCGCATGCTTGATTGGCTGCCGCGCAGGAACGCATGCGGCACGCCTTGCCAGACCTGCCGCCACAGCTGCGACTACAAGGCGATTCGCCCGAACGGCACAATCGAATACGATGAATGTTTTCAGTGTCTCGATTGTGTCGTGATTCATGAAAGCGATGCGCGCTGCGCGCCGCTGATGCTGGAAAAAAAGCGCGCACGGATCGTTCCGATCAACCTGGCGCCAGCCGGGAACTGAAGGAGTGGCGATGAAGCGGCGAACCTTCATATCGAGCGCGCTGGGGCTGGGGTTAGGCGCAGCCGGGCTGGCGCTGGGGGCGCGGCAAGCGCACACTGGCGCACTAAGCAGGAGTTCGGCGCAGACCTACACCGGTGCCGCTCTGGCGTTCGGCGCCACTATTTCGATCCAGGCGGTGCATGCGGATCAGCGCCAGGCCGAACTGGCAATTGAGGACGCGCTGGCCGCGGCCCAAAAAATCGACCGCCTGATGACGCTGCACCGCGCCGACAGCCAGGTCGCGCTGCTGAACCGGCACGGTTTCCTGGATCGTCCGGATCCGCATTTGCGCACCGTGCTCGCGAATGCCCAGCAACTGTCGGGTCTGACGCAAGGGGCCTTCGACATCACGGTGCAACCGCTGTGGCATGCTTACAGCGCGGCCGCCGCGCGCGCCACATTGCCCACCGCCGAGCAGCGGCGGGCCGCACTGGCACTGGTTGACTGGCGCCAGCTGATGGTCGACGACCAGCGTATCGCTTTGCTGCGGCCGGGGATGGCGATTACCCTCAACGGGATCGCGCAGGGCTATGCGGTGGATCTGGCCCGGGCGTCGCTGCAAGCGCGCGGAATCCGGCACGCCTTGCTCGATACCGGAGAATTCGGGGCGCACGGGCGCAACAGCGCCCAGCGTGAATGGACGGTCGGCATCCGCGATCCACGTGATTCGCAGGCATTGGCGGGCATTTTGCCGATGGGTGAGCGCTGTGTGGCGACCTCGGGCGACTACGAATCGGCGTTCACGCCGGACTTCGCGCATCATCATATTTTTGATCCGGCCAGTGGCGATTCTCCGCGTGAACTGGCTAGTGTCACGGTGATCGCTCCCTCAGGCATGCAGGCGGACGGTTTATCGACTGCATTGATGGTAGTGGGAGCGGAAAAAGCGATCGCACTGGCAGCGACCCTGACCATGGTCGACGTACTGCTAATCGGCAAGGATGGGCGCAAATGGCGTTCGGCGCATCTGCCCACGCTGGAATGACGTTGTTCGATTATTGAGCACTGCTGTGTCGAGATGTTTCACATTTTCACAAATGGTCGTGTTTGAACGTGATTTTTTTAATCCGCAACGTCGCAAAAAAAGGTGGTTCGTCTTGGGTGCATCGCGAGCGCGGGGCTTTGCACGAAAAATGGTGCGCCGGGAACGCTTCCGATCCGTGCATGCAATCGGCGGGCATAAGTTTTGCGTATTGATACTCACCAACAAATTGGTGAATATTCGAAACTACACGGAGGAGTACCCTGATGAAGAAACGATTGATTGCTGTTGCTGCCTTGGTTCTGGTTTCCGGCATGGCTGCTGCACAAAGCGCTGTGACGGTTTATGGCAATGTAGACCTTGGTGTACTGACACAAAATCATGCGCCGGCCGGCACTGCCTCGACGACGCTGGCCAACGGTGGTATTGCACCGAGCATTTGGGGCTTTCGCGGCTCGGAAGACCTCGGAGATGGCTTGAAGGCCGTGTTCAATCTTGAAGGCCATTTCAATGCCGATACCGGTGTATCTCACCCCAGTCTGTTCCGCCGTCAATCGAACGTCGGTTTTTCGTCCGCAAATTTCGGTACCGTCCTGTTAGGTAACCAGTACAGCCCCGCAATTTTGGCATTTGCGGCGACGGATCCGCGCGGTCTGCGTGAAAATTTCTCCGGTCTGTATTCGTGGGCTTTTAACTCCGGCGCTCTCACCGACGGTAACAACGGCAACAACGATGCGGGCGTATTTATGCAAAATGCTATTTCCTATAGCAACACGCTGGGCCCGGTAGGCATTGCAGGCGCCTACAGCCTGTCCGAAGGCAAGGGCGCCATGTATTCGCTCGGCGTCACCTACACCGGTCCGGTTGCCATCTCGGCCGCTTATCAATCGACCAACAAGCCCGGTACATCCGAGCGCATGAGCACCCTTTATACCGTCGGCGCCGGTTATACGATGGGCGCATTCACGGGCAAGCTGAACTACCTGCGCGGCGTGAATAAAGATGCAGCAACGCTCATCCAAACCAGCAAGGTCGGTGTGATCGGCTTCGGAGTGGATTGGAAAACAGCGTCCAACAATACCGTCATGGCTGCCGCCTACTACGGCAAGGATAAAGATCACAGCGCAGACAAAACAACGACTTATATTCTGAGCGATGAATACAGCTTGTCCAAGCGTACAACCCTGTATGGCACGCTCGCCTTTGCGAACGCAAAAGAAGGCGCTACCGCGCGCACATCCGTTATTTTGAACCCCACTTTGCCGGATACCAAAACCAGCTTGCTCAACGTTGGTATCAAGCATTCGTTCTAATAACGATTAACGAGGCGAGCGGAGCGAACGGGTAATGGAATCGGCACAGACGATGACGCAAAATTCCGTTCGGTCCGCCAGACGCAATGGGCAATTGCGAGTAGCGATTTTTCTCGCCCTTTGCACCACAATTGCATCCCATGCCCATGCCCATGGCGCCGACGCGACGATCGTTGCGGTCGTCGAGGTGGTCGGCAGCGCGCCGCTGGTCGGGCTGAGCCTGGCTCAGGTGCCGGCCCATGTCACGGTATTGGGCGCCAAGCAGCTTGCGGCCGGCGCCACGCTGACCGAAGCGCTGGCCGCGCGCGTGGGCAGCCTGCAAGTGAACGAAACCCAGGGTAACCCATTCCAGTCCGATATCCAGTACCGCGGTTTCAATGCCTCGCCACTGCTTGGCACGCCGCAAGGCATCTCGGTATTCGTCGATGGCGTGCGCATGAATGCGCCGTTTGGCGACGTCGTCAACTGGGACCTGATCCCGAAACAGGCAATCGGCAAAGTAACCCTGATCCCCGGCTCGAACCCGGTGTTTGGCTTGAATACACTGGGCGGCGCGCTGGCGCTGGAGACCAAGAACGGCCGCAGCGATCAGGGCTTGGCTGCGTCGGGCGCGTTCGGCTCGTTCGGCCGGCGCGAGCTCACGTTTGAACAAGGAGGCTTCAACCGCTCATTCGACTGGTTCTTCGCCGCCGCGCTTTACCGGGAACAGGGATGGCGCGTGGCGTCGCCGTCCGACCTGCGGCAATTGTTCGGCAAGCTGCGCCAGTTGGACCGCTCCGGTGAGCTGGCGCTGTCGCTTGCGCTCATCGACAACAGCATGAACGGCAACGGCATGGCGCCGGAATCGCTGGTGCGTGCCGACCGCACCCAGGCGTACACAATTTTCGATAACACGCACAACCGTTCATGGCTGCTCGACCTGTCGTATGCCCGACCGATGGGCGCAGGCGGGGAGATCAGGAGCAAACTGTATGCGCGCCGCGTTCATACAACGACCTTCAACAGCGATATCAACCAGGTGCAGGATGCTCGCTTTGGCGTCGAACCGTTCGAGGACGATCCGCAGCCGGGCGTCAACGAAGCGTCGCTCAACCGCTCGCGCCTGCGCCAGGACGGCCTCGGTTTTAGCCTGCAAGCCAATCGCGGGCTGGATGCCGCCGCGCACCACCGGCTGGTGGCGGGTCTGGCGTTCGATGCAGCCAACACGGCATTCGAGCGCAGCTACCAGCTCGGCGCATTCAATCCTGAGCGCAGTGCGCGTGCTCTCGGGGCAGAGACCGAGATCAATAAATTGTCGGGCAAGGTGCGGACATGGGGCTTGTATGCGGCAGATACGCTCGCCTTGAGCCCGCAGCTGCACCTGACGCTGTCCGGGCGTTACAACTTGGTGCAGGTAGTAACCGGCGACCGGCTCGCGATTGCGCTGGTCAACGCCAATACGCCCGGCGTCAACGATCCCAATTTCAATAGCGATTACACCTATCGCAGCGTCAATCCCGCGTTCGGCGCGACCTGGCAACTCGATCCGACCACCGCGCTCTATGCCAGCATCAACCGCGGCAGCCGCGCCCCCAGCCCGGTCGAATTGGCGTGCGCCGATCCGAACAATGCCTGCCTGCTGCCGAACCAGATGGCGTCCGACCCCTATCTGGCGCAGGTGCGCACCCGGACCATCGAGGCCGGGGCGCGCGGCAATCGGGGGCGCGACTTGCGCTGGAACCTGAGCGCCTACCGCGCCACCAATAGCGACGATATCCTGTTCATCAGCACCACAACAGGCGGCGCCGGCTACTTCAGCAACTTCGGCCAGACCCGGCGCCAGGGGGTGGAGTTGGGCCTGTCCGGCCAGCAAAAAGGATGGAACTGGTCGCTCGATTACGCGCTCACCGATGCCACCTATCAATCCGAAGCATTGATCGGATCGCCCAACAATAGCAACCGCAGCGCCATCAGCAGCGGCGCCCTGAACGACGACCAGATCCGCATCCGCCCGGGCAACCATCTGCCCGGCATCGCGCGCCATGCTGTCAAGCTGGCGCTCGAGTATGGGGTGGGCGGACTTTGGTCGGTCGGCGGGCAGTGGCAGGCGTATTCCGCGCAATATGCGCGCGGCAATGAAAACAATGCGCACCAGGCCGGCACCTTCACCAGCAACCTGGGCAACAGCCGCACGTTTGGCGGTTCGGGTCGCGTACCTGGGTATGCTGTCCTGAACCTGCAGGCAAGCTATCGTCCTCGGCCACACCTGGAGTGGTTCGCGCGCGTCAACAACCTGTTCGACCGCCACTATGCGACGGCCGGCTTGCTCGGTGAAAACGCCTTTGCGGGCGGTGCCTTCGATGCCAGCGGCGGCAACGGGCTGAAAGAAATGTTCCTCGCTCCTGCCGCGCCACGTTCGTTATGGATGGGGTTGCGCATAAGCTTAGACTAAGAATTGCCCATGTCACGGGCGTTGGCGGAGGATGTTGGAAGTATGATGAGTACGTCAAGCCAAGCGCGATTTTCGTGATGAAGGTATGATGGGTTACCGAACTGAGCGCGGGTCGCGCACTAACGGCGTGCACATTCACACATCTGATTGCACCGGACAAGGAGTTGCCATGACCAACCGTCGAAACTTTTTAAAGCAGTCCGCTTTGCTTGCCAGCGCCCTTGGCGCGCCCGCGATCGCGCGCGCTGCGCTCGTGAGCCGGCACGAAAAGAGCTTGAAACTGTTTAACACCCACACCGGCGAAACATTGAACAGCGTATTCTGGGCCGACGGGCAATTCCTGCCTGATGCCTTGAACGACATCAATCGCTTGTTGCGCGATCACCGCTCGAATACGGCCATGCCGATGGATCCAAACCTGCTTTCCTTGCTCGAACAGGTGAGCGCGCAAGTGGGGCCGACCGATACCTTGCACGTGATTTCCGGTTACCGCTCTCCGGAAACGAATCAATTGCTGGCCGAGCGCAGCGACGGTGTTGCCCGGCACAGTCTGCACCTGGAAGGGAAAGCCATCGACATCCGGGTACCGGGCCGCAATCTGTCGACCATCCAAAAAGTGGCGATGAGCTTGCGCGGTGGCGGGGTCGGATTCTATCCTCATTCGCAATTTGTGCATATTGATACCGGCCGCGTTCGCCACTGGTAATTTGGTAATTTCGACATCAAGGGTGTTGCACGCCGCCCAATAGCGGGTACGGGTTAATCGGGCTGCCTTTCCACCATTGCTTTTCCGGGCCAAGCTCGAAAATGGCAAAGTGCAAATGCGGTGTCGCTGGATCGGCATTGCCGGTCGAGCCGACATAGCCAACCAGATCGCCCCGCTTCAGAACATTCCCTTCTTTCACGTCGGCGGCATAGCGATCCAGATGCGCGTAGTAATACGCGCGTTTTTCGCTCGTATCGAATTGATAAACAGTCAGGCCGCCCGGCTTGCTGTCGAACAGCTTGGCGACTTTGCCATCGGCTACCGCCAACACTTGGGTTCCCTTGGGCGCCACGATGTCGAGTGCTTCATGATGGCGTTCGGTGCCGCGCGCTTGGTTGTAGGTGTCGTTGAGCTCGCCGGCACGGATGCCGGCGACCGGGATCAGCAGCTGGTCGGCCGCTGGCGCGCTGGCAGCGCTGGCAGCGCTGGCAATTAGCGCAGCCGGCGCAGCCACGGCGGCAGGATCGGACCCGAGCGCCGCGATAGCGCTAGCCGAAGGCATGGCAGCCGGGGCAATTGCCACGCCGGGAGCGGCCGGCAGCACCACGACAGGGATGGGTGCGGCAACCGGCGCGGGATCGGGAGAAATGTTTTTGAGGTAAACAAAGATCCCGATAGCGCCAACCAACGCGCCTACGACAAAGGTATAGATCCATTTCATGGCATTTCTCCCTGTCTTTATTCTTGCAACAAAACACTAACGCCCGTGGTGGCCGACTGCGCCAACGCAGTCGCGTCCCAGTTGGTGAGCCGGATGCAGCCATGCGACTCGGTCTTGCCGATGTGCGATGGTTCCGGCGTGCCGTGGATGCCGTAATGCGGCTTCGACAGGTCGACCCATGCGACCCCTACCGGATTGTTGGGACCGCCCGGAATGGTGGCCTTGGTGTCGCCCGGCTCGGCATCCCAGAACAATTTCGGGTTGTATTTGTAGACCGGATTGCGGGCCACGCCTTTCACCTTCCAACTGCCGATCGGGAGCGGATCATGCTTGCTACCGGTGCTGGCAGGAAATTGGGCAATGGTTTTGCCGTCGGCATCGACCAGCGTCAGCGTCTTGTCTGACTGGTCAACGATCACTTGCGCGGCCTTCGGCAAGTCGCCGCCGGGCGCGATGGCGGGCACCATGATTTGCTCGCCGGCATTGCCAAATTCCTTGCCGGGATTGAGTCGCGCGAGCAGCTTGGGACTCACATGGAATTTTTCACCGAGCGCCTCGGCGGCCGAGGTAAAACCGAGCGCCGTCATTTTGGCTTTGTCTTCCATTTTCTCCGGGATCGGCTTGAACGGGCCGGCCACGTCGGTATCGAGCAGAGTGTAGCTCGCCAGGATCGGCGCCGTATCGGCATTTAGCGCGGCCCAAGTGGGCGTATCGACGGTTCCGGTGACCTTCAGGCCGTTGGCCTTCTGGTAACCGTTGATCGCATTGCGCAAGTTCGAGCCGAAAGCGGCGTCGATCTCGCCGGACGAGAAATGGGCGCGATCGAGCAGCACTTGTGCGCGCAACACGGCCGCACCTTTTGCGTTGGGGCCGACCGTTTTGGCGCGCTCGAGTTCGCTGAGGGTGTCGGGCGCGAGGGGGGATTCCGCCATCGACGACGCGCTGGCCAAACAGGCAACCAGGATTGCCAGTATTTTTTTCGTTTGCATTGTTTTTTCCTTAGAGTGACACAGCTGAAGCACAGACTAATCCCGGCCAAGCTGATGGTCTGTGCGCTATCGAACTAAGGAATTAAACCTCGCAACGGTTTGTGGTCTATGGGCGCCAGCGACGCGCGATTGCCTGGCTCTCGCCAGCGACATCAAGGCTCGGTCCCTCGATCCGCTCGTCGATTGCTTGAAGCACGGCGCTCGGGATATCAGCCCCGGCTTGGCGGTAGGTCGCGCTCTGCGCAGCCGTGGTTTGGGCCACCAGCGGGAGTTGCCATGCGTTGTCACTGGCCCGATGGCAGGCCAGGCCGGACAAGCCGCCATGCATCACGAAGCTACGGCAAAACTGGCCATCCTTTGAGCGGAAACTGACACCGATCTTGACCGTGGCATTGGCTGGCTGGGCGCTGGCCAGTTGGGACGACAGTGCTTGCGCCAGCGGCCCCTTCGCGATCAGCTTGCCATTCGCGCTGGTCAGCGCGGCGTCGCTCGCCCCGTCCTTTTCGCCCAGCAAGGTTGGCAATCCGACGTGGCCGGCCAATACGCCCACGATCAGGGTCGCAGCCAGCGCACCCCATTCCGGCCAGGACCAGCGGCGCTGCGCCGGCGGCACTGGCGGTGGCATTCTGGCAGCGCGCACCGCGGCAAGCTCGATCACCGGTGCCACCATCGGTGGTTTCTTGACGTCTTTGCTCGCGTTCGATAGCCGTTGCGGCACAGTCTCATCCAGGATGGGCGCGAATGCCGCGAATACGTCGTTCCGCAATGCAAGGTGTTGCGCGACGCGTCGCGCGATGGCTGCGTCGCTCGCCATCGCCGCTTCAATGGCGGCGCGCGTTTTGCTGTCGAGCTCGCCGTCGGCGAATGCCATCAAGGTTTCGTCGGAAAAACTCATACCTGGTTCCTCGGTTGATCTGAGAGCAGCGCTTGCAAGGCATCGCGAGCCCGGGCCAGGCGACTAGTGAGGGTGCCGATCGGGATCTCCAGCACCTCGGACGCTTCCTTATAGGACAGGCCGTCCACCAGCACCAGCCCAACCACCATGCGCTGGTCGTCGCTGAGCATGCCAATGGCCTGTTGCAGCGCCAGTCGCTGCTGATGGGACTGGGCAAAGTCATCGCCCACATGCTCGCCGGCCTGTTCCGGCACGAACAGGCGATCGGCGCGGATGCGGCTCCTGACCTCGTCAATCCATGCGTTCTTCATAATGCGAAATATCCAGCTATCAAGGCGGGTGCCTGGTTCCCATTGGACCGATCGGATCAAGGCGCGTTCAATTGCAAGCTGGACCAGATCGTCGGCATCTTCCCGGTTGCGCGCGATCGTGCGCGCAAAGCGGCGCAGGCGCGGCAGTAACGCCGCAATATCGGCATGAAGTGGGTCGATCGATTCGCTCATTGTTAGAGGGTAAACGTCGGGCGAGGGGGTTTTGTTCCCTGCTGTGTTCGTTTGCGCAGATAAAATTCTAATCGACTATATTATCATTCGTAAATGCCGAGACCCCACCGCCAGACCAAACACCGTGCGCGCGTACTCATCATGCTGACTATGCTGGGTGCAAGCAGTGTGGCGAGCGCGCAGCTGCGCCTGCCGAGCCTCAATGTTCCGGCAGGTTTCGACTCGCTCAACAGCGCATTGCGCGAGCGTGCCGATTCCCTGGTCAAACCGGAGCCGTTGCTGAGCACGCTCAATTTACGCGCGCTGCGCATGCGCGCGGTCGGCGACCTGTTGCGTTTGCATAGCGACGTTGTCGAAGCCGATCCGCTGGGTCAGCCGATGGTGCGCCATGAAGTGCTGGCCTGGTCGCCTTCGCCGGCAGTGCAGGAGCGCGCGCGTGCCGCCGGTTTGATCGTGGTTCGGGAGCGTGTTCTTAGCGAGCTCGACGCAACTGTCGTCACGTTCAGGGCCGCGGCCGGCACAAGTACCGCAAGCGCATTGGCACTCTTGCGTGAGCTCGATGCGGATGGCTGGTACGACTTCAATCATCTCTATACCAGCAGCGGTGCAACCGGGCCGGACGTGCGCGCGGCGTCCTCGAACACCGCTGCGGCGCCCGAACCGGAGGCGCCGGCGGCGGGCACGCGCCTGGGGTTGGTCGATGGCGGGGTCGATGGCGGCCACGCCGTTTTTCGCGGCGCCACGATTGCGCATTGGGGCTGCGCCGGGAAGTCGATGCCGAGCCCGCACGGCACCGCCGTGGCCTCGCTGATGATTGGCAAGGCAGACCGGTTTGCCGGCGTCGCGCCCAAGGCCAGCTTGTATGCGGCCGATATCTATTGCGGCAGTCCAACCGGCGGCGCGGCCGACACGATTGTCGAGGCGCTTGCGTGGATGGCGAAGGCCCGCATTGGCGTGGTCAATCTGAGTCTGGTCGGGCCGCCCAATCGCACTCTTGAGCGCGTGGTGCGCGCGATGACGGTGCGCGGTCATGTCCTGGTGGCGGCAGTCGGCAACGACGGACCAGCTGCGGCGCCGCTGTATCCTGCCAGCTATCCGGGCGTGGTCGGCGTCAGTGCGGTCGATGCGCGGCGGCGGGCGCTGCCCGAGGCCGCGCGCGGGCCGCAAGTCATGTTCGCCGCGCCGGGAAGCAATATGGCCGCCGCCAACACCGGCCCGGTTCCGTATCAAACCGTGCGCGGCACATCGTTTGCCGCACCGATCGTGGCCACGCTGCTGGCGCTGCAACTGGCGGGGCCGGATCCGGCGGCGGCAAAAGGCGCGATCGCCGATCTGGCGCGGCACGCAGCCGGTTCCGCCGCAATCGCGCTGACACCGGAGCTGGGCTATGGCGTGGTTGGCGCGGCATTCAGGGTTGACCCGGCGCGCTTGCGCTAACTGGATCCGTTGGCCCGCGCCGGCAGTTATTTCAACAATATTTTGGGTGCGATGGATTAAATGCTGAGTGCGGTTCGTTCTACTCTATAACTGCTGCGGATTGTCCGTAGTTGCTTCCAAGGAGAACAACATGAAATCAACACACATCATCGGCCGCCTCACCATCGTCGCAACCCTTGCAATGGCAGTGTCTGCACATGCCCAACTGCTGGGGGGGGGCGGCCAGGGCGGTTCGATCGGCGGCGCCATCGGCGGACCCATCGGCGCCACCGGCCATTCTGCCGGCACGATTGGCGGGATGTCGAATTCGCTAACGGGCATGGCCTCCGGCAATGTGGCTGTTGGCGCTTCCGGCCAAAGCAACGTCAATGGCGGCTTCGGCGCAGATGCATCGAGCCTGGGCGGCGTCGCCGGCAGCGTCCGTGCCCAGGCCGCCGGCAGCGCTGACAGCGCGCGCCACCTGGCAAGCGAGGGCGCAGCGTTTGGGCGAGAATCC
>JANPCW010000586.1:0-2377 GCA_031431155.1 Janthinobacterium sp.
CCAACTGTGCCTGCTGGCGCAGATGGGCAAAGAAGGTGCCCAGTTCGGCCTGGATGCTCATGCGCATGCCCGTCAACATGACAGCGACCAAGGTCGCCAAGGGCAGCTTGCGGCAACGCGAGAACGCGGCCGGATGATCGGGATGACGGGCATCGAGCAGAAATTCGGTGGAGCATAGGCGGGCGGCGAAATCTTGAAACAGTGTGGAAAGAAGGGACATGGCGGCCAGTGAACGTCAAAAATTCACACTGGCGACCGCAATACAATTCAATTGTCAAGTGTTTTTATTGAATTGTTGAAAATATCTCATTTAAATGCACGCAACTTCCTTAAGTTGAGTGGATTGGTGTGCAGTCCGAGGTGTTTACCTACGGCGTGATCTTGAACCGAACCATTCCACCCGAGTTCGACAGTTCCCACCTGATTTATCCAATTTCCCCATAATCCGACCTATATGAATCAATCGCTTAGGTCTGGTTTTGCGTCATTTTTTCAAAATTTTTGTAATGGCACGTTTAGTAAAAAACGTTATTTGTTGACATTCTGTAGATGTTTATTTAGAGTAACGGCATGTTTATCAAAGTTACGACCTCCGGACCACGGCGCTACGTTCAACTAGTCGAAGCGTATCGTAACGACAATGGGCGTCCCAAGCAGCGCACCGTTGCAACGTTGGGCCGCCTTGATCAACTCAATACCGAGCTTGAATCGGTGATTTCCGGCTTGCTGCGCGTGACCGGGAAATCGTTGCCGGAAGCGCCGCCCACACCGTCGCTCACGTTCGAGTCAGCCCGCGATTATGGCGATGTCTGGGCACTGACCGAGCTATGGAATTCGCTCGGCTTCGATCGTCTGCGTCAGATATTTCGGCGTACGCGGCACACCATCGATGTCGAAGCGCTTATCCGTGTGATGGTGCTCAACCGCCTGTGCGATCCGGACTCGAAACTGGGTGTCCTGCGCTGGGTTGAAACCGTCACCTTGCCGGGTATCATGGCCGAAAGGATCGAGCATCATCAGCTCCTGCGCGCAATGGATGCCATGGTCGAACACCGGGATGAAGTCGAGCACGTGCTCGCGAGCCTGTTGCGTCCTTTGGTCGATCAGGAGCTGGCGGTGGTGTTCTACGACATGACGACGATCCGCGCGGAAGGGCTGTCGCAGCAGGATAAGGATGTCCGTAAATTCGGTATGTCGAAAGAAGGCATGATCGCGCGCCAGGTCATGCTCGGCGTGGTGCAGACTGCGGACGGTTTGCCCCTCTATCACGAGGTATTTGACGGCAATACTGCCGAAGTCACCACGATCAAACCGATTATTGAAAAGATCGTCAAGCGCTTCCCCGTCAAGCGCGTGATCGCCGTGGCTGATCGTGGTTTGTTATCGACCGACAATTTGGCGGATCTGCAGGCCATCGCCCTGCCTGGCGGTGGGACGCTCGAATTCATTTTGGCGGTACCAGGACGGCGCTATGGCGACTTCGTCGAGCTCCTCGCTCCCTTCCACGCGGCGCAGTGCGTCAGTGCAAAGCAAGAGGTGCTGGGCGAGACGAAATGGGACAAACTGAGGCTGGTCATCGCGCATGATCCACACGTGGCCTTGGCCGCCGGCACCAAGCGTGATCTCATCATTGCATCGCTTGAGAAAAAAGCGGTCGAATGGGCAGTCAAACTCGACGGGCAAGATATTGGAAAGAAAAAACCCGGTCGCAAGCTGTCCGATGGCGGTGCCCGCGCCCGTTTTTATCACGAAGTATGCGAAGCCCATCTGGCACGCATCGTCCGGGGCGACCTCAAAAGCGAGCTGTTCACATACACCATTGATGAGCGGGCGCTGACGCATGCGCGCCTGATGGATGGCAAGCTTCTGTTGGTCACCAATACTGACGATCTGGCGCCAGATGAAGTCGTTAAACGATATAAATCGTTGGCCGATATCGAACGCGGTTTCCGCGTACTGAAGTCAGAAATCGAAATTGGCCCGATCTATCATCGACTGCCTGAGCGCATACGCGCGCATGCCGCGATCTGCTTCATAGCCCTGATCATGTATCGCGTCATGCGAACCCGATTGCACGCGAGCGAGACTGCGCTCTCGCCGGAGCGCGCACTGGCAAAACTGCGCCGCATTCAGCATCACCGCGTCACGCTGAACGGCGCCCAATCTGTGACTGGAATCTCATCGATTAACAAAGAGCAGACCGACATCCTCGCTGCACTGACGATCAAAAAACCGACACTCGATACCCAACTAACCCTCCTGTAGTGGCACATTTTAAAGTCGCCACTATATAAATCAACAGCTTACGCGCGCAACTGTCGAACTCGGGAGTCCTCAAGTAGCCGATTTACTGTGTCCGCCGGTACGTGTGGCTGTG
>JANPCW010000587.1:0-5279 GCA_031431155.1 Janthinobacterium sp.
GAATGCGTGATGCGCGGCGAAGATCGGGTGCGCGTGTGCGTGCGTGATACCGGCGCCGGCCTGGCGCCGGAACAGTTGGCCCAACTATTTCAGCCGTTCAACCGGCTTGGGCAGGAGACCAGTACCGAAGAGGGCACCGGCATCGGCCTGGTCGTCACCAAGCAACTGGTCGAGTTGATGGGCGGCATGATCGGGGTCGAAAGCACGGTCGGCGTCGGTAGCGTATTCTGGGTCGAATTGGCCGCGTCAAGCGCGCCGGAACTTGTGTTCGGCAGCCTTGGTGAAATCGGCGCGGATCAAGCGGATCCGGTGGCGGCCCGCGAATTGTCGTCCAAACGCACACTGCTATATGTCGAGGACAATCCGGCCAATTTGACGTTGGTCGAGCAATTGATTGCGCGCCGCAGCGATTTGCAGTTGCTGACGGCCATCGATGGTCATCTGGGCATCCAGCTCGCGCGCGCCCATCGGCCGGACGTGATCTTGATGGATATTAACTTGCCCGGTATCAGCGGTTTTGGCGCCTTGAAGATTTTGCGCGACGATCCTGCCACCTCCCACATTCCGGTCATGGCACTGTCGGCCAACGCCATTCCGCGCGACATCGAGAAGGGCTTGGAAGCCGGGTTCTTCCGCTATTTGACCAAGCCGATCAAGGTCAGGGAGTTCATGGATGCGCTGGACGTCGCGTTGCACTACGCGGCCGATAATGGTTTGGCAAGCGAGACAGAAACCATTCAGTAATGCCGCTCGATAACAAGTGGACGATTTTTTGGGAACAATGTAATGCTTCAAGCCTCAGAGATTTTAAATGCCAGTATCTTGATCGTCGATGATCAAGAAACGAATGTCATCTTGTTGGAACGTATGCTGCGCAATGCCGGTTACCAGCGCATCACGTCGACCATGGATCCGCGCGCAGTCTGCCCCTTGCATTTGGCGCACGGCTACGACTTGATTTTGCTCGACCTGCAAATGCCCGAGATGGATGGATTCGAGGTGATGGAAGGCTTGAAGGAAATCGAGACCGACAGTTATTTGCCGGTGCTCGTGATCACGGCGCAGCCTGGTCACAAGCTGCGTGCGCTGCAAGCGGGCGCCAAGGACTTCGTCAGCAAGCCGTTCGATTTGGTCGAGGTGCAAACCCGCATCCACAATATGCTGGAAGTGCGGTTGTTGTATCGAAAACTGGACAATTACAACAAAGTGCTGGAACAGACGGTGCTGGAGCGCACGGCCGAATTGCGCGAGAGCGAAGCGCGCTTCAAGAGCTTTACCGAGCTGTCGTCGGACTGGTACTGGGAACAAGACCAGCAAGGTCAATTCACTAAAGTTTCCGGTCCCGTGTTTGAAATGCTGGGAATCGAAGCGCATGACATACTTGGCAGCACAGGCAAGGTATTGACGGGATGGAATGCGGCCGAGCGCGCGCTGCTGGACGCTAACATCGCAGCCCGGCGGCCTTTCCTCGACTTCGTCTACAGCCGCAGCAATGCCGATGGCAGCATGCAATACCTGCAAGTGAGCGGGGAGCCGATGTTCGATTCGTCCAGCCGTTTTATCGGCTATCGGGGGATCGGGATGGACGTCACCGACCGCATGCGCCCAGACCAGGAGCAACTGCGTTTTCGCAGCGCCATGGATGTCATCGAGCAAGGCGTGTTTTTGATCGACCATGCCAGCAAGCGCATGATCGATGTGAATGACACGGCTTGCCGCATGTCCGGTTATAGTCGGCAGGAACTGTTCGCCTTGGATCTGGCCGATGTTGGCATCGGCGGCAGCGAGCAATTGGAGCCCATTTTTGATGCGCTGATCGCTGGCCGGGCGGCGCACAAGAAAACGGTGGAGTTGCGCCGCAAAGGTGGATCGTTAATGGCCGCCACTATCGATTGGCGCGCATTGCAGATCGTTGACAAATGGGTTATGGTTGGTGTCATCAGCCCCGTCAGCTAACAGGCCGGGGAGCGCGGCTGGCTAACCCGATCCTCTGGCAAGGCGGTATGTCAGGGCATGTCGAAGCGTCGGGGTCAGTCATTTTCGCGCTGAAACATGCGAAAACTCTGACACCGATCATAGAAAGAGCGCCCCATGAGCAGCACCGCTGCCACCATCCTCATCGTCGATGACGCAGTCGGCAATCGCACGCTGCTCGAAGCGCTGCTGCGGCGCGATGGTTATCGTACGCTGTGCGCGGCCAGCGGCGAGGAGGCACTGACCGCGATCACGCAGCGCATACCGGATTTGATCTTGCTCGACGTCATGATGCCGGGCATAGACGGCACCCAGGTAGCCAACATTCTTAAAGCCAATCCCGCCACCGCCGACATTCCCATCATCATGGTGACCGCGCAAAGCGGGCGCGGTACCCGCATTGCCAGTCTCAATGCCGGGGCGGAAGAGTTTTTGACGAAACCGGTCGACCTGGCCGAATTGTCGTTAAGAGTGCGCAACCTATTGCGTCTAAAAGAAGCGCTGCAGGAATCGAAAAACAGCCTGCAGCAACTGGTGGCCCATCAGGACCAGATCAAGGAGGAAGAGCGTAAACGGTTCGCGCGCGAAATTCATGATGAACTGGGACAGAATTTACTGGCTTTGCGCATTGATACCTCCAGGCTGCACGCGCGTACCGCCCATAGCCATCCGCGCTTGCACGAATGGGTGAGTCTGGTGCTCAGTAATGTTGACGCCACCATAAAATCGGTCAGATCCATCATTCACGATCTGCGCCCGTTCGAGCTGGAATTGGGATTGCAGGCGGCGGTCGAATGGCAGCTCAAGGAGTTCGAGCGAAAAAATGGCGTCGCCTGCCACTTGTCAATCAATGAGGCAACTTTTGATTACGCGCTCAGTGACGGGCAGACCCTGGCGATTTTCCGGATTCTGCAGGAATCGCTGAGCAATATCGTACGCCATTCGCAGGCGACCAAGGCTGAAGTCACGCTCAGCTGGAGCGAGCGGACGTTTTCAATGGTCGTCAAGGACAATGGGGTTGGCATTTATCCAAACGACAAGAGAAAAGCAAACTCGTTTGGAATAGCGGGAATCAAGGAGCGCGTGAATGCGCTCGGTGGCGAACTCATCATCGATAGCAGCGCGGGCGATGGGACCGTCTTGTCGGTCAATATTCCTGTTGAAAAATTGAAATAAAATCATGCTTGGTCCGTTCCGAGCACGGTACCGCAATGTATTACTTGTGACCGAGGGCGTCTATAATAGATCGATTGTGGTGCGATTCTTTGGCGGGAGGACCTATGTCGAACACCGGTTCTGTTGATGGCGCTGGCGCTGGCGCTAGCGCAAAGCAGGGTGGTCCTGACGCCAGCATGGCCGCTCGGCGCCAAAAGTCACTACTCAAGAAGGGCGCTTTGCAAGAAGCGATCTTCAACAGCGCCTACTTCTCCTGCATCGCCACGGATGAAAAAGGGGTAATCCAGCTTTTCAATGTCGGTGCCGAACGCATGCTCGGCTATGCGGCATCGGACGTCGTCAATCGGATCACGCCGGCCGACTTCTCGGATCCGCAGGAATTGATAGCGCGCGCAACCGGGCTGAGCCTGGAGCTCCACACGCCGATTGCGCCCGGTTTCGAGGCGCTCGTGTTCAAGGCCTCGCGTGGCATCGAGGATATTTACGAGCTGACCAAAATCCGCAAAGACGGCAGCCGCTTTCCCGCCATTGTTTCGGTCACGGCGCTACGCGATGCGCAAGAGCACATCATCGGCTATCTGTTGATCGGCACCGACAACACGGCCCGCAAACATGTCGAACAGGCCCAGGCCCTGCTCGATCAACGGCTACGCGACCAGCAGTTCTACACACGTTCACTGATCGAATTGAATATCGACGCGCTCATGACAACCGACCCGCGCGGCATCATCTCGGACGTGAACCAGCAGATGATGGCGCTCACGGGGCGCACGCGCGAGGAATTAATCGGTACCCACTGCAAGAATTTCTTTACCGACCCGGTGCGGGCCGGCGCCGCGATCGAACGCGTTCTCACCGAGAACAAGGTGAGCGACTATGAACTGACGGTGCGTGCCCGCAATGGCGATGAAACGGTGGTGTCTTACAATGCCGCGACTTTCCACGACCGCGACCGCAAGCTGCAAGGGGTCTTCGCGGCCGCGCGCGATATGACTGAGCGCAAGAAGGCGGAAACGCAATTGCTCGAAAGCGAAGCGCGCACGCGGGCGATTCTGGCGGCGGCGGCCGATGGGATCATCATCATCGACGCAAGCGGTACGATTGAATCGGTCAACACAGCGGCAGAGAAACTGTTCGGTTACGAGGCGCTGGTGATGGTGGGGCAGAACATCAAGATGCTGATGCCGGAGCCGTATAAGCGCGAGCACGACGGTTACCTGCGCAACTTCACCACCACGGGGGTGAAGAAGATCATCGGCAGTGTGCGCGAGGTGGTGGGTCTGCGCAAGGGCGGCGAAAAGTTCCCGATGGACCTGGCCGTGAGTGAAGTGCAGCTTGGCGGCCGGCGCGCGTTCACCGGAATCGTGCGCGACATCACGGAGCGCAAGCGCATCGAGCGCACCCTGGAAGAGAAAAATATCGAGCTCGAGCGTGCCAGCAGCATCAAATCGGAGTTCCTGGCCACCATGTCGCATGAATTGCGCACGCCGCTCAACGCCATCATCGGCTTTTCCGAGGCGCTCAAGGATGGCTTGATGGGCCAGATGAGCGATACCCAGCAGGAATACATCGGCGATATTTTTACCAGCGGGCAGCACCTGCTCGCCCTGATCAATGACATCCTCGATTTGTCGAAGGTCGAAGCCGGTATGATGGCCCTCGACCTGGAGCCGGTAGACTTGAACAGTCTGCTGTCGAACAGCCTGTCGATCGTCAGGGAAAAGGCGGCAGCCCAGCGCATCCATCTCGAACTGGACATAGACGACGACTTGGGTGTGCCCCAATTGGACATGCGCAAGACCAAGCAAATCGTCTACAACCTGCTGTCGAATGCTGTCAAATTTAGCGCCAGTGGCGGACGCGTGACCTTGCGCGCGCGGCGCGTCTCGCGCGGTACCGTGGGCGCCCTGTCCGGCCCGTGGCCAGTGCATAGCATCCCCTTGGCCGACAATGAGTACAATGAATTTCTCGAAATATGCGTCAGCGACAGCGGCATCGGAATATCCAGGGAAAACATGGCCAAATTGTTCCAGGCCTTCAGTCAAATCGACAGCAGCCTGGCGCGCAAATTCGAGGGTACCGGTCTCGGCCTCGCCATGGTCAAATTACTGGCCGAACTGCATGGGGGC
>JANPCW010000588.1:0-6097 GCA_031431155.1 Janthinobacterium sp.
GAAAAGTAGTTTTAGACATTGTACCCCCTTGATATTGCCGCCGCGGCAATGCTCCACGCGGCTATTAGTAGAGCTATTCTACAGGAACCGGATCCAGGCTCCGCCATAAGTACCAGGTTGCCACCGTGCGCCACGGTTCCCAGTTGGCCGACACTTCGCGCGCATCGCTGCGCGAGACTGGTTCGCCCGAAAAGTAATTGACACTGATGCCCTTGATCAAGCCGGGATCGTCGAGCGGCAAGACGTTGGGCCGAAGCAGGTTAAAAATCAAGAACATCTCGGCGGTCCAGCGCCCGATTCCCCGGATCTGGACCAGTTCGGCGATTACCGCCTCATCGTCCATCTCGGCCCACTGGTTTGCATGTACCAGCTTGGCCTTGAAATGGCCGGCCAGGTCGAGAATGTACTCGGTCTTGCGCTTGGGCAATCCACAGGCCGACAGTTGCTCCGGCCCCGCTTTCAGCACCTGGGTCGGGGTACACTTCGGGCACGCCAGCAACAGCTTTTGCCAGATCGTGTCGGCCGACTTGACCGAGACTTGCTGCCCGATGACCGAGCGCGCCAGTGTCGTAAACGGATCGGCGTGGCCGATCAGGTGCAGATCCCCAAATTGCGGGATCAGCTTTTTCATGATCCGGTCGCGCTTCATCAGCTCGATCTTGGCCTGTTCCCAATAGGATGGAAGCTCCAGAACCAGCGCCGTGCCCAGGCTCTCCTTATTGAGGGCCATCATGCGCGCCGCCAGTTGGTCGATCCATCGGGTTTGTCTTCCAAAATGATTCCATCGGCCAGCAATTGGGCGCGAATTTTATCGGATTCGGCAAAATTGCGGGCCTTTTTTGCCTCGCTACGCAGGGCAATTGCCTGCGCGATGGCCGCTTCGCCGGTCTGGGTGGCGCCCGCTCCCCCGCCGCCAATCTCGGCCTGCAGGAATTGCTGCGCCGACCGTTCAAGCAGGCCCAGCACGCCGGCCAGCGCCTTGAACTGGCCTGCCAGTTCAAGCGATTTGGTCTTGTTCACTTCGGTAGCCAGGTCGAACAGGGCGGCCAGCGCCAGCGGCGTATTGAAGTCGTCGTCCATGGCTTCGGCGAAGCGCTGCGCATGGGCCTCGTTCCAGTCGAGCGTCACATCAGCCGCGGGCTCCAGATCGGCCAGCGCCGTGTACAAGCGCTTGAGCGCCAGTTTCGCGTCGTCCAGATGGGCATCCGAATAATTGAGCGGACTGCGGTAGTGGGCGCGCAAGATAAACAAGCGCACCACTTCGGCATCGTATTTCTTGAGCACGTCGCGGATCGTAAAAAAGTTGCCGAGCGACTTGGACATCTTCTCGTTGTCCAGGCGCACGAAACCATTGTGCACCCAATAATTGACGGTGGTGTGGCCGAACGCGCCTTCCGACTGGGCGATCTCGTTTTCGTGGTGCGGGAACTGCAAGTCCGCGCCGCCGCCGTGGATGTCGAAGCGCTCGCCGAGCAAGGCGCACGACATGGCCGAGCATTCGATGTGCCAGCCCGGACGGCCAGTGCCCCACTTCGAGTCCCACTTCACCTCGTCCGGCTCGGATTCCTTGGACGACTTCCAGAGCACGAAATCGAGCGGATCGCGCTTGCCCACGTTCACGTCGACGCGCTCGCCGGCGCGCAGGTCGTCCAGCGATTTGCCGGACAAGCGCCCGTAGTTGGGGAACTTGCGCACCGCGAAGTTGACGTCGCCGTCCTCGCCCCGGTACGCCAGCCCTTTGGCCTCGAGCTGTTCGATGATGGACAACATTTGCGGCACGTACTGGGTCGCACGCGGGGCGAAGTCGGGCGGCAAAATGCCGAGCGCGCCCGTGTCTTCATCCATGTAGGCGGCGAAACGGGTGGTCAGTTGCGAAATCGTCTCGCCGTTCTCCACCGCGCGCTTGATGATCTTGTCTTCGATGTCGGTGATATTGCGCACGTACGTGACGTCATAACCGGAGGCCTTGAGCCAGCGGTAGATGACGTCGAACGCCATCATCATGCGCGCATGGCCGATATGGCAATAATCGTAAATCGTCATGCCGCACACATACATGCCAGCTTTGCCAGGCGTGATCGGCACGAAGATCTGCTTTTCGCGTGCCAGCGTGTTGTAAATCTTTAAATTGCTCATCAGACTCATACAAGTTGGGAGAAAGCCGGATGGTCACGCGATACGAAACCCTGGCGCCAACGCCGCTGCGGCGGGCTCCAAGTTACTTCCGTGCTTGCGGTGAGACCGTTGAAGCCCTCTGTATAGTGGTTCTTTGATAGAATGGGATGTCGGCGCAAAGTATAACATTGATAAAACCGGCGCCAACCCAATATAGCTTAGGTTTCTGTTGCGCGAAAGTATTTTTTAGCTTCTTTTCCGCTTTGGCGAACGGTCTGTGATTCGTCGCCGACCGCCACCCGGACACGCCCTCTCTCTACCAATTTCACACTCAAGGAAGCCTCAATGCAGATATCGACACGCCAGCGCCTGCCGTTCTTGGCAAGATTCATGTCCCTGTTCTCGGCACTGACCCTATCCGGCGCCGTATTGGCTGCGGACGCGCCTCAGCTGACACCGCAAGTCACGTTGAAAACCAGCATGGGCGACATTGTGCTCGAGCTCGATCAGAAAAAAGCCCCGAAGACCGTCGACAATTTCCTGCAGTACGTGAAAAGCGGCCATTACAAAAACACCATTTTTCACCGCGTGATCGACGGCTTCATGATTCAGGGTGGCGGCTTCGACCGCAAGATGGTGCAGAAAACGGTCAACAAGCCGATCGAAAATGAGGCGAAAAATGGCTTGCAGAATCTGCCGTATTCAGTCGCAATGGCGCGCACCGGCGACCCGCATTCGGCAACCGCCCAATTTTTCATCAACGTCAACAATAACGAAGCGCTCGACTATCCGGGCCGCGACGGCTTCGGCTACACCGTCTTTGGCCGGGTCGTCAGTGGCATGGACGTCGTTGACAAGATCAAACAGGTCGCCGTGAGCGACCAGGGCCAGTTTCAAAATGTGCCAGTCAAGCCGGTGCTGATCGAATCGGCCACCATTGTCAAAAATCGGGCGCCCGCAAAACCGTAACGCGCGGCCCCTACTACCTTCCAACAACCCACTATCAGGATACTATTATGGCCGTCATTATCACCACCAACCTGGGCAAGATCACCGTCGAACTGGACGCGGAAAAAGCGCCGAAAACGGTTGCCAATTTCCTTGCGTACATGAACGCTGGACACTACAACAACACCATTTTTCACCGTGTGATCGACGGGTTCATGATCCAGGGCGGCGGGTTCGAGCCAGGCATGAAGCAAAAACCGGCTGACACGACCGTGGAAAACGAAGCCAAGAACGGCCTCAAGAACGATGTCTACACGCTGGCCATGGCCCGCACCTCGGACCCGCATTCGGCGTCCGCCCAGTTCTTCATCAACATCAAGAACAACAGCTTCCTCGACTATCCTGGCCAGGACGGCTGGGGCTATACGGTATTCGGTAAAGTGACCGAAGGCAAGGAAGTGGTCGACAAGATTCGCGCCGTCAAGACGTCGCGCAGCGGCATGTTCGCCGACGTACCGGTCGACGATGTCGTTATTGAAAAAGTGGAACAGGTTTAATCGGCGATCGGCAGGCATTGTTTGAAGAACATGACACCATGACAGTGCCTGCCGCGCTTTTCATCTCCGATCTGCACCTGCAGCCGTCGCATCCGAAAACCTGTCAGGCGTTTTTTGACTTCCTCGAACAGCATGCGGTGGCTGCTGAAGCACTCTATTTGCTAGGCGACCTGTTCGAGTATTGGGCCGGCGATGATGATATCGACTCGCCCGACCATCTACCCGTCATCAATGCCATCCGGCGCGTCAGCGACGCTGGCGTGGCCGTCTACTGGATCGCAGGCAACCGTGATTTCCTGGTTGGTCCTGCATTTGCCAAGGCGACCGGCGCTACCATCCTGAACGAACCCCATGTCGCCACGATCGCCGGCCAGCGCATCGTGCTGCTTCACGGCGATGCCCAATGTACTGACGATGTCAACTATATGCAATTTCGGAGCCAGGTACGCCAACCGGAGTGGCAAGCACAGTTCCTGTCCATGCCGCTGGCCCAGCGCAAGGCGATCATCGCCGGCATGCGCCAGAACAGCCGCGCGGATCAGGGCAATAAATCCTACGACAGCATGGACGTGACACCGCAGGCGATCGGACAGGTGTTTGCCCAGACCGGCACCAGTGTGATGATCCATGGTCATACCCACCGACCTGCGCTGCACGTGAGGGGCGCTGAACGCCGCTATGTGTTGCCTGATTGGGATCTCGATAGCATTGCACCGCGCGGCGGCTGGATTGCCGTCAGTGCGGACGGTGCAATCACGCGCTGCGCTCTGGACGGTTCACAGCTTGCGTTTTAATCGCAGCGCATCATCCTCCGTATTCTGACAAGACCTCAACAATCGCTGTAAGCAACTGATAAAGAGTCGTTGACACTCACAATATCACTGTTATACTTCACTACATCACCACCTCAACAAACCACCAAATGGGGGATGCATGTTTTATAAGCTTGATCCAATGCCGGGGGAGGTATTACGATGACCATCGGCTGGAATGACAACACACCAATTTACCGCCAGCTCAAGCAGCGCGTGATGAGCATGATGCTCGACGGGGTGCTCAAATCGGGCGACGCCCTGCCCTCGGTGCGCCAGATTGCGGCTGACTATCAGCTCAATCCGATCACCGTGTCGCGCGCCTATCAAGAGCTGGTGGATGAAACATTAGTCGAAAAGAAAAGGGGATTGGGTATGTATGTGACTGAAGGAGCCCGCGACAAACTGCTGGCCAGCGAACGGGAACGCTTCATCCGCGAAGAATGGCCGGCCATGCTGCTGCGCATCCGCCGCCTCGGCCTTGATCTGGACCAACTGCTGCGTTCGGGCAATGTCGGAGGTGCAGCATGACGCCCGTTATTTCCGCCAAAGGCTTGAGCAAGCGCTACGGCAACCAGATCGCAGTCGACAACATCAGTTTCGACATTCCGGCCGGACGCATCGTCGGACTGATCGGCCCGAACGGGTCCGGCAAGACGACGACCCTGAAAGCGGCGCTCGGCTTGATCCCGTTCGAGGGTCAATTGTCGGTCCTCGGATTTGATCCGCGCACCCAGCGCGACGAGCTCATGAAAGAGGTCTGCTTCATCGCTGACGTGGCCATCTTGCCGCGCTGGTTGCGGGTGTGCGATGCGATCGACTTCGTGGCCGGCATTCACCCAAAATTTGACCGCTTGAAAGCCGAGCGCTATATCGCCCACACCAAGCTGCAGCCGGGCATGAAGGTCAGTGCCATGTCCAAGGGCATGATCGTGCAATTGCACCTGGCGCTGGTGATGGCGATCGATGCCAAGTTGCTGGTGCTGGACGAGCCGACCCTGGGCCTGGACATCCTGTACCGCAAACAGTTCTACCAGAATCTGCTGGAAGACTATTTCGACGAGGACAAGACCATCGTCATCACCACCCACCAGGTCGAGGAAGTGGAACATATCCTGTCCGACCTGATGTTTATCCGCGACGGCAAGATCGTGCTGGCGGCCAGCATGGACGAGGTCGGCGAACGCTACGTCGAAGTGATGGTCGACCCTACCCGGATGATCGCGGCCAAGGCGCTGAACCCGATCGACCAGCGCACCGTGTTCGGCAAATCGGTGATGATGTTTGACGGTGTCTCGCGCGCGCAACTGGCCGTGCTCGGCGAAACCCGCAACCCAAGCGTTACCGACCTGTTCGTCGCAACAATGAAAGGAAGCTACGCATGAAAACGATGAAATGGCTGATACGGCGCGAATTTTGGGAGCACAAGGGTTCCTTCTTCTGGGCACCGCTGATCGTGGCCGCGATCATGAGTATCTTTATCGCCGCCACCTTGGGATTTGGGGTGTCGGCCGAGGGCATTCGCGGCACCTACAGCATCAACGGCAGCCAGGGTTCGCTGAGCGCCTTGGCCGAACATGTCACCGAAGAACAGAAGGCCCAACTGGTCGGCATCATGGCCAACGGCTATCTATTTGTATCGGCGCCAATATTCCTGACGCTTGG
>JANPCW010000589.1:0-1545 GCA_031431155.1 Janthinobacterium sp.
GTCAGCGCCGAAGGCAAGACGCCGGCGGTCGGCGACCACCAGGCGCGCGCGCTGCTCAACGCCCCGGATGCCACTACGCTCCAGGGCCGGCGCGACCGCGCCATTCTGTCCACCCTGCTGTATCACGGCCTGCGCCGCGCCGAACTGTGTGCGTTGGCGGTCGGCGACATGCAGCAGCACCGCGGCGTGATGTACCTGCGCATCCACGGCAAGGGCGGCAAGCTGCGCTATGTGCCGCTGCATCCGGGCACGGCCGAGGTGATCGATGGCTACCTGCAGGTGGCCGGCCACGCCGGCGATGCCCAGGGCGCGCTGTTCCGGCCGGTGAAAAACAACATGCATGGCGATAAGCGCGCCTCGATCACGGCCGATGGGGTCTACAAGATGCTGGCCGGCTACGCCGCTTCGTTGAAAATGGACATCGCAGGCTTCGGCCCGCATGCGTTGCGCGCGACGGCCGCCACCAATGCGCTCGACCATGAAGCGGATATTGCGAAGGTCCAGGAGTGGCTGGGGCACGCCAATATCGCCACCACCCGCATCTACGACCGCCGGAAAATGCGGCCGGAGGACAGCCCGACATTCAAGGTCGCGTATTAGCCAGTGCCACCCTAGTAAGGGAGCAGACTTTTTTGGCTGTTGGAAAACGGTCGATTTCTAATGGTCGGTGTTTGGGGTCTGAGGGGCAGTGGAACGTAAAACACAGTTAAGCCATTTGAGCAGCCTCCCAACGCCTGGCAGCAAGGTGCGTGGCCGTTATTGTCGTTTCAGAAGACGACTGCGCTCATTGTCAGGAGTCCGCTGCACTGGATCAGCCAAGCCTTCCCCAAAACTCGCATGACGGACTGGCGAGTGGTACCGTAGGCGCGTGCCAATCGGGCAACGGACTCACCTGTTGTGAGACGTTGCATAGCTTCGGCCTGTTGAATTTTTGTCAGCGCGGACGGGCATCCTAGGTGCAACGGCTCGCGTTTGAAACCGGGCGTGCTGCATTCGACGTCGTTTTCGGCTCGAATTAACTGCAACTGACGGCGCGCTCATGCTCACGCTATCTGCAAATGAGCTTGCAATCGACGGCGGCGGCTCGCATTCCATGGCGGCGTGCTCGCGCTACCTGCAATACCGGAAGGCCATGGATATCGTCTCGTTGGGGTCTAAACGCTCGGGCGGCGATGTCTCCAAAATATAAATTCGACCCTTGTGGAACGTACACGCTGTCTCGATGACAGTGGCTCAGTTGGGTGTACCCTAAAGGCGCAAGCGTTGGTCGTGCCGCCGCGTCAGTTGAAAGCACTGTGAGCACGACACGGTCGAATGCAAGCTGCAAACACCCCGTTTCAAATGCGGGCCGCTACATCTATTGGGTGCGAATGTCCTGCAATTGGTATTTCTTGACGATGCCGTCCTTGCCGAACAAAATCTTGAGTTCCTTGATTTTGCTGCCACTGCTGGTCAACCTTCCAAGCAGGGGAACATATTTGACGAACTTTGCCGCGCTGTCAGTGAATTGATAGACCCAGATTTCCTGGCCGCTTGGGAACTCAG
>JANPCW010000590.1:0-13830 GCA_031431155.1 Janthinobacterium sp.
GTGACGCACCAGCCCATTATTGCGGCGATCGCCGACCAGCATTTCCACGTCGAGAAAGCCATTATTTCTGATCCTGTCGGCAGCCACAACACACAAACATCAGAAGACCGAACCATTGTCCGCATCCAGCACCTTACAGAAGAACAGCGCCCTCAAGAACTTGCTCAACTTGCAGGGGGCAGCGCCACCGACCAAATGCTGGCTTTTGCTGCATCTCTCCTCGCTCAGGCACATCAGATTCGCAATCCACACCCTAAGCCCGAATCCAAACCTCCGTCTAAACCCTCCCGTGCTAAAGCTAAGGCAGTAACACGCGCCTCCTAAGCAGGATGGCGCTGTAAAGCCTGATCAATTTGGGTGTATAGCGCTTCAACAGACCCTGAATTGTCTAAAATTACGTCGGCGCGATCGCATTTTTGCGCCAGCGGCATTTGGCTATTAATCCGTATCTGAGCCTCTTGCCGCGTCAGATGACTGCGCTGGATTAAACGGGTGAGCTGCTGCTCAGGATGACAGTGTACGACCCAAATCTCTGATACTAAGTCCGGCATCTCCGCCTCAAACAGCAGCGGAATATCCATCACAATAATGGGCTGTGCCGCCAGTGACTTTGCCGTTGCGGTGAGGCAATCGCGCACGTAGGGATGAATCAGCGCCTCAAGCCACTGTTTTTCCGCAGAATTCTGAAAAATCACCTGAGCAAGTCGTGTGCGATCCAACGTACCGACTGTCTGCATCATTTTGCTTCCGTAGCGCCGCATAACAGCCTTTAAGCCCTCAGAACCTTGAGAAATCGCCTCATGGGCATAAGAATCTGCATCTAGAATAGTCAGGTCATGATGACGAGCAAGATAATCCGAGGCGGTTGATTTGCCCGTCGCAATTCCGCCCGTCAGGCCAATTATCCTCATAAAACACCGTAACGCATCGCAATTTTGTAGAGAGTGTTGCAGTTTAAGGTCTAGTGCTGAAGTTTATAGTAGTATCTGAACTCGTCGAAGATGCCTCCAAAATAGACCGTCGCCTTATCCAAAAATCAGGCAAAATGTGCGAAATTCAACTTGTTTTTAATGGTATTTTCTGACATACAGGCATTATCCTAATAAAAAATCACTGTGATGACTGAATGAATTCATAAAAACTATACACACGTTCTAGACCAATGCTCTGCCCATTGTTGACCATGCAGAATATGCATTAATTGTGCCCTGATAACGTCAAAATCTACCCTAGGGGAAAGTACCCAAAACCGTTCTAGAGTCATAAAAAGCTTAATCTTTCACCGTTCATTTAGCCCTCAAAAAGGGCACTCTATTGTTTTAGGATTATCTTCCTTCATAAAATAAATCCAAAGCGTTCTGAAAGGTTGAGATTTGACCATCGAGGTCGTTAAGCAGAAGCCGTGAACCGTTCTCGAAACCCAATGATTGCAAACTTAGTCAAAGCGCTTCAAAGCGCTCTAAAATCAATTTCTTCCTCGGTCTTTGAGACCGAGACCGAGGCATACCTGAACCAACATTGGGCTTTAGGCAGTCGTGTCTTGCTGGCATTTCAAACCTTGGCTGAACGCCAAAGCACCAGTCTGCTTTCACCCCTTGAGCAGCTAGAAAGCGTTATTGACGTTATCGCCAAGACCTTTGACTTTCCCCTGGCTTTTATAGAGCAGCACAACGCAGAAGCCGAGACCCTAGAGATTGTGGCGGCATTCGGGATCGCATCCTCCACCCAACATAAGCCTACCCCCCTCGCGCAGCAGACTCTATCGGGAATGGTTATTACGACCCAAGCGCCAACCATATGGTCTGAGTTGCAAGATCCAGTGGTTATCCCGCAACTCAAAGACATCGAGCTATTTGCTGATCGCTTTTGCACGGTTGTCAGCATCCCGCTGCTCTATGAGCAAGAGACGGTTGGGGTTTTAACGCTTGCCCATCCAGACTGCCAGCCTGTTGAAAAATACGTCATCCATTGGCTCAGCAGCGTGGCAGCGTCTGTCGCATCAACTTTGGCCTATGTCCAGCTTGCTCAGCGCCAATCTCAGGTGCAAGAACGCCTCGACCTTGCGGCACTGGGACTGCACGGCATCATTTATGACCTTGATCTCGAGCAGCGTCAGATGCTTCGTACTCAAGGCATTGTGAACCTACTGGGCTATAACGAGTCTGAAGTGGTTCCCTCTCTTGCATGGTGGCTCAACCGAGTACATCCTGAAGATCGACCTGCGCTTGAAATCTTTTTAGCACAAGAGGCACAAAATCATCGAGAGTTTTCGCTAACCTATCGGGTGCGCCGTATCAACGATCAGTATTTGACCGTGTGCGATCGCGGGGTTGTGATGCGCGATGCCTCAGGCGATCCGATTCGTCTCATCGGCACCATCACAGAACAGACCTATGGTTTAGATCAGCTTCATGCTGATTTATCAGACAGCGCCTCCACAGCATTCCTGAATCGCCAGAACGAAAATGAAAATATTCAGGATGTTTCCGCCGCTGCCCCGCTGCCGCTGCTGCCACAGCCTCACACCACCTCAGTCTCTCCTTTACTTCACCCAAGCACAATTCTAGATCGGCTCCAAGACGTTATTTTTCAAACCGATAGAGATGGAAAGTGGACGTTTTTGAACCTCGCTTGGTCAACGCTTACGGGGTTTTCCGTTGAAGAGACCTTGGGGCAGCGCTGGCAAGATTTTATTCACCCCGACGATGTATTAGCGCAGGAAGAAGCGTTTGTTTCCGTTCTGAACCAGGCGTCAGCGGCGATCGCTGAACTGCACACCCAGAGTCCGCACCCAGAGTCCGTCTCCACCTATCCCCAACTTCGCTACATTACAAAAGCAGGCGAGACTCGCTGGGTCGAAGTCCATTGTCAACCGCTATTGGGTATGGATAGATCGGTTACAGGCACAACCGGAACCCTCTATGACATCACCAATCGCAAGTCCGCTGAAGTCCAGCTCTTGCATGATGCTATGCACGATAGCCTGACAGGCTTACCAAACCGCGTTCTTTTTCGCGACCGCTTGGAACAGGCTATGGAACGCGCGCGGCGCGGCGATCACGGGCTGAGCTTGATGTTTCTTGACCTTGATCGATTCAAGGTGATCAATGACAGCCTCGGCCATGAAGTGGGCGACCTGTTGCTGATCCATGTGGCAAAGCTTCTCACGCATACCTTGAGGGGGGTCGACACAGTCGCCCGCAGCGGCGTTGAAGCGTCCACGGTGTCGCGCTTGGGCGGTGACGAGTTCACCATCATCGTGGAAGGCCTTAAGCATGGGGGAGCGGCGGCCGACATCGCCGAGCGAATTCTTAAGGCACTGGCGACGCCCTTCGTTCATTTAGGCCAGGATATTTACATTTCAACCAGCATTGGCATCTCGCTTTACCCGGCAGATGACACCGACCTCGATGGCCTCATCCGCCATACTGACATGGCGATGTATCGCTCGAAGGATTTGGGCCGCAACACGTATAATTTTTACAGCGACGACATGAACGCCAGCGTCGCGGCCCGCCTTGCGCTCGAAGCGAGTCTGCGGCATGCGCTCGAACGCGGCGAGTTTGCCCTGCACTACCAACCCAAAATCAACCTTGGCACAGGCACTGTTTCCGGCGTTGAAGCGTTGATTCGATGGAACCGGCCAGGGCTGGGCATGGTCGCGCCGGACTTCTTCATCTCTGCGTTGGAAGATACCGGAATGATCGTTCCTGTGGGGGCATGGGTCATTCAGACAGCTTGTGCGGAAATCGCATCCTGGGACCAACTTGGACTACCGACCCTGTCGCTTGCCGTGAACCTGTCCGCGCGCCAATTCCGGCAACAGGATCTGGCCGAGATGATTGGGAAGACCTTGGATTCGACGGGCCTGCCTGCCCATCGGCTCGAACTTGAACTGACAGAGAGCCTTCTGATGGAGGATAACGAACTTAGCAGCGGCGTCCTGGCCCGTTTTGCCCAAATGGGACTGCGGGTTGCGATTGATGACTTTGGTACTGGGCATTCTTCGCTCAGCTATCTGAAACGATTCAATGTCGACACATTGAAGATCGACCGCTCGTTCGTACGCGACACGCCCGACGACTTGGACGACTGCGCCATTGCGACCGCCATCGTCGCTCTCGCGCACAGCTTGAAACTGAAAGTGGTTGCGGAAGGCGTCGAAACTAGGGAGCAATTAATGTTTCTGCGTGGCCTAGGATGCGATGAGATGCAGGGTTACCTGATCAGTCGGCCGCTTCCTGCGCCACAGTTAATTTCCTGGCTACAAAGTTATCGCAGCCAGGAGTACAGCCGGGCATTACTGATGCAGGAACCAGCGCCAGTGCTGACCGAGGGCAAAATCGAAAACCAAGCGCATCACGTCTTGCTGTAAGGCGGCGCCATCAGGGAATCCTACAGCGAGTGGCACGTCGCGCATAGGGCATCGCCGACGTTGGTGACGCGCAGATACATGCTGACGTGGGTCGGCGGTGGCAAAACGTCGCCGTGCCCCATGTGGCAGGAAGAACACTCGACCTTTTTCGAGGTCCCGAACAGTTGAATTTCGTCCAGGTCGGCGATGCCGTTGCCGTTGGTATCGAAAAACGTGACATTGGCAGCCTGAACGGTTGGCTGCCTGTAATCGGTGTTCGGCAACTGTGGGTAATCGATTCCAACGGGATGCTGGCGCTTGGGTTCGATAAAATAGTCGATATAACTTTTTGCATCCGAGCCTGGGCCGGGATCAAAATGGCAGTTCTGGCAATCGACATACGCCGCGGCCGCATCCGGAATCAAAATAAACCCACTTATCAGGGGGGCCAAGCACAATCCGGCCAGTTTCGCAGCGTTCATCCTGCCCTTTCATTTTTTTTTGCATTTTTTCGATTATAGCGAGGAAATTGCTGCAATGCGGCATCGGGAGAAAAAATGATGGCTAAACCGGCAAATTTTCAAGCAGTTGAAGTTGCCAGTTCGCGTAAATTTTCTTTAGGAAACTATGTCGGCGAAGTGTTCCGCAACAAATGAATGGGGAGTCAACCGAGCGTTCTCTGCCATGGCCGAGCATGACGCGCAAGCCTTCTGCACCGCTGGTCGTCGACCTTGAAGGATAAAGGATAGGAAATTTAACAGCATGCGCCAGAGTATCGGCGCCATAGTTGCCACTCTCAAACGCCTGGAATGCGCATTTTCATATCGGAGTAACTGCCCGTTGGCTTGGTGCGGGAACGGACAAATCGATCACCACCGTTCCATCTCGTCTGGGGTCTCTTTGAGATCGGCTTTCATTTCCGCAAGTCGGCCCGTATCGGCCGGACTTGTTCCAATCCAAGAATGCAAAAATGCAAAAATGCAAATCTTCGTCATGGTTTGCTCGTATCGCTACAACCGGCAAATTGCCCAACGCGCGCATGCCGGTTGCGAGATCGATGCCCTGATACTTGACGATGACAGTCGACCCGGCCACGCGAACCATGCCCGATGCGAAATGGCAACCGCCATGGACAGGTTATTCCAGTTCGAATTCCGATGGATTAATCGCCAACTCCTTGGCAATCTTGATGGCCACCTTTTTCTCGGCAGCATCAAAATCACCGTCCGCCGATGCGATCGCAATAATCATGCGAACCAATAGGCGCGAAGCCTCGGCATTGGATTTCATCTTGCCCAAGGCTTGATAGGCCTTGGCCTCACCGATATCTTTATCAAATTCAATTTGCCCGACAAAATCCTGGAAAGCTTTGATGACATCATTTGTCGGAAAAATCGACAGTGCGTCATGGCTTTCGATGAATTTGATCATTTTTTGCTTCTCGTCTGAAGAGACACTGCCGTCAGCCATTGCGATCAATGCGGAACCAGCCATAGCTGCATTCAGAAAATCCTTGTTTTTGTATTTCAAGGCCTCTGTTTTTAACTCGCCAGCCTTTGTTTTCAAATTACTAAGAAAATTAGAGAAACTCATTGGTGATCTCCTTGGTAGGGGTGTTGCTACGATAGATTGATGATTTTACACTCTATTTTTGCTTCCCTGCAGCGCATGCGCACAGTGCGCTCGGTCTTGGATTAAGGCGCTACGCGAGGCTGGCTGCTTAAGGTTTAAGGATAAAATAGTGTGCTCGCCGAAGGGAGGACGGGCTAGTGTGTCCTGAGCCTGATGGCGGTGCATGTACCTACTAACATCAGGCTCAACCTCTGGCTACGGCACCAAAGCGAAGTTCACGTTCGATTGGTTCGCTACTGAAAGATCGACAGCGGCCATCGATTTAGTGGCGTATCCCGTGGCCGATGCATCGACCAAGTATTTGCCGGTTCCCGGTGCCGTGGTTAGTTGCTGCGTAAAGACCAGCGGCAAGGCAGCGCTATATTGGACGAACTGTGGCGCTGCAACCGGCAAATTGCTCAGCGTGTACGCGCCGGTCGCCAGATCGATGCCTTGATACTTGACGGTGATCGTCGGCCCGGTCGCAAAACTCTGCTTGGCCGCCACGTAGGCGACCTCGGTGCTGCTGGCCGGCGTCAGAGTTACGGTTCCGCTGATCGCACCTGGCTGGGTCGCTGCCACCAACAATGAAATTGGCGCTGCCGACGTGCTCAAGGCAGTCGTACTGGTGGTCGAGACCACCGGTACGGTCGCGATGACGGCAGTCGCACGATTGTCGGCCGTGAGCGCCACGTCGTAATTACCAGGGGCTAGGCGGGCCAGGAAGAATTCGCCCGTCGTTGCATTTGGCGCGGTCGAGCTGACAATGACGCCATTTTGTTGTGCCGTTACCATCACGTGGCTGGCGAGCAGCGCCGGGTGGACAAAGCCCGCAATGCCGTTCAAGACGGTTGGCACGACCTTGACGACCGGTTTCAGCCCGTATTTTCCGTTGCCCTTGGTCACAATGGATTTGCACGCGTTAAAGTCGAGCACCAGATCCACGCGTTGACCGCCGGCGACATCAAATTCATTAACCAGCTTGATGCCGCTTTGTACTGCGCTGGGCGTATCGAGCGGTTGCTCAACCGTTGTCCCTGATGGGATGACCGAGTTGGATAAGCCATTTGCGGTGTTCGGATCGAGCACCAGTCGAAGTTGGGTGTAATGTCCTGCTGCCAAGGGTGTTTCCCCCAGTGCTTCCAACGCCCCGTTGGTCAACGTCAGCAAGTTGATCTTGCGGGCCGGGCTGAGCGTGATGTCGGTCCAGCCCACATCATTGTCGCCAGCCGTCGCGCTTTGGTGCACGCGCACTTTGGACACGGTGACGTTGACCGCGTCAAACCCGCAGGAAGGCGCATCGGTCATCGACACGGCAAGCGTGCCCATGGCCGAGGGCGGACTGGCTGCATCACTACCACCACCGCACGCAGCGAGCGTTGCGGCAGCAATGACGGTGGTTGCGAACAAGCCGATGCGGGACGTTGACGTTTTCATTTTTTGATGCCTCATAGTGTGAGTGGCAATATTATTCATACAGCAGCAGGATGCCCTGTGGAAATAATATACGTTGTCAAAAACGATGATTCTGTGCGCCAACACACGGTGAAATATCTTGTTACAAATCAGTTCTCTATCTGTCTTCAGATTACCCACAAACACGTTGATTCACTTGAGTAGTGCGCTCCGAAAATGCGTGCCCTCCCCCATCCGGCCAAGATGCACATCTGGCAGTGATTGCTATCCTTACTGCGATTGGGTCAACAGGAAACGCAGCATCTCGCGCGTGGCGTCCGGGCCTTTCGGATCGGTGAAACTGCCGCTGGCGCTGCCGCCCGACCAGGCGTGACCGGCGCCATGCACCAGCCATTGCTCGGCAACCGGTGCGCCGGCACTGTCCTTGTGAATGGTGCGGGTATACGCGTGGCCATCCGGTACCTGGCCCTTCTCGACGGTGACATCGGTCGCCTGCACCAATTCCCCATCGACCAGGTTGGAAGCGCTTTGGGTCAGCACAAGGTCGCCGTTATCGGGATGGACGGTGGTATCCATGTCGCCATGGAACACAATAGTTGACATCACGCGCGCACCGGCGATAGTCGCCGCTTCGTGATCCTTGTGCGCCAGAGCGAACTGGGCGCCGCTACGCATGGCGACGATGGCCGAATACAGGTCGCGCGCGCCGCCATAGGCCAGGCCGGAATGGACCCCGACGGCGGCGTACAGCTCGGGGTAGGTGGTTCCCATGATGACCGCCATCGAGCCGCCGGCCGAAAGACCCGCAATATAGACGCGGCGCTGGTCCGCATTGAAAGTATCGATGACGTCGCAGGTGATCCCCGCAATCATCGAAGGCTCTCCTTGGTCGCGCTTCTGATCGACCGAATTGAACCAGTTCCAGCACCGAAACCCGTTGGCGCGCTGCGCCTGCGCCGGATAAACCACCAGGCATTGACGCTCCTCGGCCAGCTCATTCATGCGGGTGCCGTTCGCGAAGTCATCCGGATCCTGTTTACAGCCGTGCAGCATCACTAACAACGGCAGCGGCCGCCCGCGATAGCCGGATGGGATAAACAATTTATAGTCGAGCGAGCCGGCGGCGTTGGCATACGTCCCAGACAGAAACTGTGCACTGCTTCTCCTCGCGCCGTGGGCAGTGGCCTTGCGACGGTCAGCGCACCCTGGCGCGCCAGGTCGGAACACGCGCTGCAACGACCCCCTGCCCGCACCAAAGGCGTTCGTCACCATTTGGCGCGTGGCCCGGTAAATCGAGTCAAATATTTTGCCTGTCTTCATCAATTGCCTTCATAGATTAGTCATTTCCCTTGGGCACCGTGGACGCCCGCATCGATCGTTCATACGGCGTCTTCATTAGGTGGCTTTTGCTCAGGGGATACGGGAATCACGCAGTCCAGCCACGCGCGCGACCGCGACCGCGACCTTCTCCCGCTCGACCAAATTGCGCAGTCGTTCCATAACGAGGCGGGAATAATCCGGATTTCCAATCGAGTCAGTTTGTCGTCTGGCGTAGCACACAGCCTCGCGCCACATTGCTTGAGACCGCTCGTCCGAAATCCCCGCTTTGCGCGCGATCCATGGAAGAACTTTAGGAGCCCTGGTCATGCGGGTCGGTAGTTCACTGAAAATGTCGCTACCATTCGGTGCAGCCGCAGATGATCCTGATACAAGGAGCGGGTGGAAAAGTCTGTTCGATTTCATGGAACGCTCCGGTTTGAGTGAGGAGAAGTCCAACCAGCATGTGGCTGGTGGCTATGTCTTGCGCAAAACCGCTATGCTGCAACGCAGTATAAATTAACTTTCGTGGCACGCCAATTGCGATTTTCAATGTCAGATATGGATTTTAGACATAGCGCATTGCCAGGCCGCTTTCGCGCCCGACAAGAGTGATGGGCTAATCCTGTGCGCAACGATGGAGCACTTTCATTGCTCAAGCGTCATGCCCAATGCGCACAATGCTGCAATGCAGTATAGTGAGCTGTAATTTAGGCAACGGTACCGTATTGTCAGGCGCCCACTGTCCCGCGCTCCTTTGCATTCATACATTCGATCCGTCTCAACACCGTAAGCGAGCCGCACCATGAGTTTTCAAAATCTAGATTTGAATCTGCTGCGCGTATTTGACGCGGTGATGACCGAACAAAACTTGACGCGCGCCGCAGACCGATTGGCTACAACCCAGCCGGCAGTGTCCAATGCACTTAAGCGCCTGCGTAACGCGCTCGATGACGAGCTGTTTGTTCGCACCCCGCATGGCGTCAAGCCAACCGCGCGTGCTGAAGACTTGCACCCGACCGTGCGCCTTGCCTTGTCGATGCTGGAAGCGGCGGTCACACGTGAACAGATCGGCACGATAGAGGCGCAAACGACGGTTCGGCTGTCCATGGCGGACTCGACCGCATCGCTGATGATGCCGTCTCTGGTACGGCAAATGAAGCACGTAGCGCCTAAACTGACGGTACAGACGTTGCCGCTGATGACCCGCGATCCTCGTCCTGCGCTTTTACACAACGACATCGACCTCGCCATTGGCTCGTTTCCCGGCATCGTGGCACAACTGACTTCCGAACAAGATGCAGAATCGCCGATCCGGCATAGCAGGCTCTATTGCGGCGAATACGTGTGCGTGATGCGCAAGGATCATCCGTTGGCAGGTGCTGACCTCACGCTCGACAGCTATTGCGGCGCGGACCATGTGCTGGTGAGCTTTTCGGGGCGAGCACACGGACCGGCCGATGACGCACTGGCCGACATCGGCCGGAAACGCCGCATTGTGCTGACGGTGAATCAATTTTTCACCGTGGGACAGGTGGTGGAGGGATCCGACCTGATCACGATCATACCGCGCCATTCGATTGGCTTGACAAGAATGGCCGACGCCCTCGTTTCGAAGAAATTGCCATTTTCCTTGCCTGCGGTGCAGGTTGACATGCTGTGGCATGAACGTGACGCCGCCAATGCCACTCACAAATGGTTGCGCCACGCATTGCACAAGATTGCAGATGGAAATATCGAGCTGTCCAGAGTGTAGGAAACAAATGGGAATGCCGCGACGGTTCATCTCTTACAATAGCCGCAGCAGCTTGTTCCTGCCATGCATTCAACTTTAAGGAGTCACACTGTGCAGACCCCTCATTTCATCGCCCCCGTCCGCTTTGACGACCCCGCCGCCGCGCTCGATCAAGTGCGCGCCATCTATGAATGCAGCATTGACCACCTGCGCGGGTCCCTCCAGCGCTTCGTCGGCGGCGAACATCTTTCCGAGCACGTACGCGCCTGTTATCCGTTCGTGCGGGTGCATACCGATACGGTGGTTCGGGCCTATTCCCGCCTCTCCTACGGTTTCGTGGCTGGACCGGGCACATTTCAGACCACGCTCACGCGGCCGGACCTGTTCTCGAACTACTATCTGGAACAGTTTCGCCTGCTACTAAAGAACCACGGCCAGAACCAGCAAGTGCAGCTGGAAGTGGGCACCAGTTCGCAGCCGATTCCGGTGCACTTCTCGTTTGCCGAGCATGACCACATCGAAGGCAGCATGAGCGCCGAACGGCGCTTGTCGATGCGTGACCTGTTCGATCTGCCCGACCTGGCCGCCATGGACGATGGCATTGCCAATGGCACGCACGAAACGCCCCCTGGGGAGGCGTACCCCTTGGCGTTATTCACCGCCCCGCGGGTCGATTATTCGCTGCAGCGCCTGCGCCATTACACCGGCACGGCGCCCGAGCATTTCCAAAAGTTTGTACTGTTTACCAATTACCAGTTTTATATCGACGAGTTCGTGGCCCTGGGGCATGAGGTCATGCGTCGCCCTGCCAACCTGCAAGCGCCTTCAGGCGACGATGACTACATCGCCTTCGTCGAACCGGGCAATGTAATCACTTACCGTGCCGGCCATCACGCGCAAGCCGGCGACGCCAGCGGCACGCCCCCGCCCCGCCTGCCGCAAATGCCCGGCTATCACCTGGTGCGCGCCGACGGCAGCGGCATCACCATGGTCAATATCGGGATTGGGCCGGCCAATGCCAAAACCATCACCGACCATATCGCCGTGTTGCGCCTGCATGCCTGGTTGATGCTCGGGCACTGCGCCGGACTGCGCAATACCCAGCAGTTGGGCGACTATGTGCTGGCACACGGCTACGTGCGGGAAGACCACGTGCTCGATGAGGACTTGCCGCTGTGGGTACCGATTCCGCCTCTGGCCGAGGTGCAGGTGGCAATTGAAGCGGCCGTGGCCGACATCACCGAACTCACCGGTTCCGACCTGAAGCGGGTGATGCGTACCGGCACGGTCGCCAGTACCGACAATCGCAACTGGGAGCTGTTGCCGCATCGCACCCCCGAACGCCGCTTCAGCCAAAGCCGCGCGATTGCGCTCGACATGGAAAGCGCCACGATCGCGGCCAACGGTTTCCGTTTCCGCGTACCGTACGGCACCTTGTTGTGCGTGAGCGACAAGCCGCTGCACGGCGAGATCAAGCTGCCCGGCATGGCCAACCAGTTTTACCGTGAGCGGGTCGATCAGCACCTGCGCATCGGCATCCGCGCAGTGGAATTGCTACGCGCGCTAGGGGTCGACAAGCTGCACAGCCGCAAGTTGCGCAGCTTTGCCGAGGTGGCGTTCCAGTAGCAAGCGGACAACTACGGTGGCTACCGTGGCGCGCACGGCGGCTATCCGACTGGTAGGGAAACCTACAATCCCGACAAAACCCGTACCCGTCAATTTCATCGATATCCGATGTTCCTCAAGTAATACAACAACTTACCCCCTCTCCGGCAGCGTGGCACACAACTTGCTGAATCTCCATCAAGCGTCGTTCCTATCCACCAACGCCTTTTCGCATACCGGAGCTGGCAATGCACACGTTTCCGATCTACCTGGACTACTCCGCGACAACCCCGGTGGACCCGCGGGTCGCCGAAAAAATGATTCCTTACCTGACGCAGTGCTATGGCAATCCGGCCAGCCGCTCGCATGCGTTCGGCTGGGATGCCGAGCGCGCGGTGCAATTGGCGCGCGAGCAAGTGGCGGCCTTGGTCAATGCCGATCCGAAGGAGATCATCTGGACTTCGGGCGCCACCGAGTCGAATAATCTGGCGCTCAAAGGCGCGGCCCATTTCAACCAGGGCAAAGGCCGGCACCTGGTGACGGTAAAGACCGAGCATAAGGCAGTGCTGGACACCATGCGCGAGCTGGAGCGGGAAGGCTTCGCCGTCACCTATCTAGACGTCGAACCCAATGGTTTACTCGATCTCGATCGTTTCCAAGCCGCGCTGCGGCCCGATACGATCCTGGCATCGGTCATGTACGTCAACAACGAGATCGGCGTAATCCAGGACATCGCAGCGCTCGGCGCCATCTGCCGCGCGCGCGGCGTGCTACTGCATGTCGATGCGGCCCAGGCCACCGGCAAGGTGGAGATCGACCTGGCCCGGCTCCCGGTGGACTTGATGTCGTTTTCGGCGCACAAGACCTATGGTCCGAAAGGCATAGGCGCGCTCTATGTGCGGCGTAAACCCAGGGTGCGGCTCGAAGCCCAGATGCATGGCGGCGGGCATGAACGGGGACTGCGCTCGGGCACGCTCGCCACCCACCAGATCGCCGGCATGGGCGCGGCGTTCGAGATCGCGCGCACCAGCATGGGCTTTGATAACGAGCGCATCCGCATGCTGCGCGACCGCCTGCACGCCGGCTTTTCAGATCTGGAGCAAGTTTTCCTCAATGGCGACCAGGAACAGCGTGTGCCGCACAATCTCAACCTCAGTTTCAACTATGTCGAAGGCGAATCGCTGCTGATGGCGATCAAGGAAATCGCGGTATCGAGCGGTTCGGCCTGCACCTCGGCCAGCCTGGAGCCGTCGTACGTGCTGCGCGCGCTGGGACGGTCCGACGAACTGGCGCACAGCTCGATCCGATTTACGCTGGGCCGCTACACCACGGTCGAAGAAATCGACTTCACGGTCGACCTGATCAAGCAAAAAATCGGCAAACTGCGCGCGCTGTCGCCGCTATGGGACATGTACCAGGAAGGCATCGATTTGAACACGGTGCAATGGGCTTCGCATTGACCGGTTTTATCCTGAGCCGGACGAGCCGGAAATACCGTAGGTTGGTGCTGAATGCAATGAAGCCCAACATTCTGCGCGCAATGTTGGGCTGCGATGTTGGGCTGATAAAGCGTTAGCCCAACCTACAACACGTTCCATTTTTCCTCACACCAGACGCCCGTCAACGGGAATGGAGATCAGCATGGCATATAGCGACAAACTTCTGGACCATTACGAAAATCCACGCAACGTCGGTTCCTTTCCGAAGGACGACGACAGCGTGGCGACCGGCATGGTTGGCGCGCCCGCTTGCGGCGACGTGATGAAACTGCAGATCAAGGTCGGCCAGGACG